>JAJZHU010000116.1 GCA_021798375.1 Pseudomonadota bacterium
CGGAAGCAAAAATTCCCTGGCCGCGACGGTTGCCGCGTTGGGTCACATGGTGACGGAGGCCGGGAACAACCAGACGTGCGATGCGAGCCATGAGTCAAACCGACACGGGATCGGAGATAAGTAAACGTCACCGTAACTCACCGTAACTCGTTGACAGGCGTCATTTCGTGGTGCGTGGACGCTCGTGTTCAAGCGACAATAAGGCATCGGAGCAGGCATTTTTATCGCCAAGCCCCAATCTGATGGTCGGTAATAAAGCCAGCAGTGGGAACAAAAGGCCCAACCCCACTGCGCTGCCGGCGCGCAACGCCAACGGCCCCGCCGCCGGCGCCATGCTTGGGTGCTTCAGTGTACCGCCAATATCGATCGGCGAAGACAACGAGCCAATGGAAAAATGCAAGGCCTGCGTGCGAATCTCCATGTTCAGGGTCTCATCGGCCAAATTCGCCGTCCCGGAGCCCAAAATATTCGCATCAGACGTTGCCACCAGCAACTCGTCGGTCTTCAACTGCCCGTTGGTCAGGGTGAAGCCCGAGACCACACATTGTATTTTTGTCTTGTTGGGAATGCCTAACGCCGACAGCATCGCATCTCCCATCTGCAGGCCGACTAAATCGACCAGCAACGCGCTCACGTGGCCACCTTGATTCATAAAGAGGTTCAGATGGCCATTGCCGTGCCCCAGCATCTGCGCAATGGAATTTCCCGTCGCTGTCAGGTGCGCCGTGCCGCCCACCACACCGTCACCCGCAAAGGTGTGGGTCGCGGCCATTACACGAGCCAGTGGAATCTTCCGGAAATCTACATCCGCCTGCGTGTGCAACACCCCGTCCACCGGCTCGAGATCGATATTGCTGGCAATGGTTCCAGAGCCCACCGCGAAATTCAACGGATGCAGCGTAATCCTGCCATTTTCAACTGAAAGATTCGCTACCACGTTATCCATGGGCACATTTTTATTGATGATTTTGGTGCCCTTGTAAGTCAGCTTGATATTCGCGGCATTGATCTTCGGCAGATTTATCGGGGTGTTCGGCAGTAATTTAGGATTGGCATTTGCACGTGCCTCCGCGGCTCGTGTTGCTGCATCCTCGCCGGGCGTGTTCGTTGTGCCAGGCTCCGCACCAAGGAACCCGGCTAGATCAGTGAGATCGACACGCCGTGACGCCAGATTTGCCGTAATCAGCCTGCGGCTGCCGTTTGCCGGCATGGTCTCTGAAATCGTCCCCTCCAGGTCGCTGGAGCCGACACGCCCCTCAAAATCTTCAAACTGGAAGCTGTTCTTGCTGTAGTTAAGCCGGCCAGTGATGGCATACGGCGGCGTTGCCGGAATCGGCACGCCTGTCAGTTGGTATAAATTCGACATACTCTGGCCGGAGAAAGATAATTTCAAATCGGCACCGCCGAAATTTAAGGGATTGGTGGTTGTCCCAACAAGACTGGCAATCGTTGTGCCATTTTGGATGTGCAAATTAATTGGGTATGGGTTTGAAGGGTCGCGGAGTGAAAGCAAGCTGCCGCCGATAAATTGCCCGGTGATCGGCTGACCGCCATAGGTGCCGTGCGCGGTCGTAATAATTTCATTTTTATCAGGTGCAGCAGATGAATTTTGTGTTGCGACCGTCATGGAAAAATTCGTCTTCAGTTTCGGCATTACCACCGTCGCCGTGCCATTGACGATGATCAGATTGCCAATTTTTACGGGATGTCCCGTTGAACTGCCGTTGCTTGCAATATGCAGCGTGTAATTAGTTTCGCCATCAGGAAGCTGGCGTAACGAAGCGGAAGGCTGGTCGATTTCAATCAGTGGCAACACGACCAACCCATGCCGGATGTAGGTCATGACATCGGCATCGACGATCAGCCGGTCGATGGTGCCAAACGGTTTTGTCGCGGTGAAGCCGGCAGGGTTGGCGATGGTGACCTCTTCGGCGACAATCTCGGTGATGCGGCCGAACCGCACCTGTAGATGCCGGATTGTCACTTGGCGGCCGATCGCCGCCGAAGCCCGGGCTTCAACAATGGGGATGAACCAATCCCAGCGCCAGGTTAAAATCAGCACCACGAGCAAAAACAGCGTCCCGAGCAAAAATAGCACGTACGCAATCGCCTGCGCCGTGGCGCGGTCTCGCCGTTTGGGTGGTGCTTCGGAGCCCGTCGACATGCCAAGCCTTTACGTCGTTATTGAGCCTAGCCAATTGGGCATAATAGCGCCGGCATAACAATCAAAACCACCGCAATCTGTCCGAGTTTTAACCGACATTCCTCGGATGAGCAGGCAACCCACCCCTCTTGGTAAAGAAATGGATGCTTTTTGAGTTGGGGGGAACGGCGAGTCTGTCATTTTCAGTCCTTCCGGTGGTTGTCCCCAAGCCTTTTGTTGCCGTTCTAGGGGGCAAACTGGGTTTCAGTGTAGCGGGACAATCTGGATGAGAAGCGTGTTGCCTCACTCGAAACGGGTTTTGTTGGGCTTCGGAATGGCGGCGGCCGTCCCCCCCCCGCCGAAATCCCCACGGCGAATGGTCGCGATGGGGGCGATCGTGCTGAATCGGGGGCGTGTGGCGATGATATATGCTTGGTAAATCGCCCGTATTAACCTTGATTTTGCCCCATAGTTCCTAATCATGGCGATTGGATCATCCAACTGCGAATCTGGGGGCTATGGGTTCATGGTCCCTTCGGATGCGCCACTTAACTTCATGAAATCGTATGGCTTTATCGGACCGTTAGCGCAACGGTCCGGCGGCGGATTTTGCCTGCCCCACGCCATTGCCCCAAACGCCGCTTTTCGTCGCAAACGGCCCCCCGCGCTGCTGCCTCAGCCCGCGCTGCTGCCTCAGCCCGCGCTGCTGCCTCAGCCCGCGCTGCTGCCTCAGAACGTACTGGATTATTTGTCTTTATCAGAAAACACACTTAGCTTTTAACATACAATCTAGAGTATAATTATTTTTTGAGGAGAACGAAAATGTCGATTGAAGCAAAACATAGTCATTCGTGGGCTCGCTTGGTGCGCATGGTAGCGGCATTGGCTATCGCCGGCCTTGTCTGTGCATGCAGTGCGGGCGGCCATATGTCCGTCAACTAACTTGACCGCGCACGGCGTTGGCAGTGGTCGCAAGTGCCGATTCATCCCTCGGGGCAAGCGCTGTTCTTGCCAGTAATGCATTTGCCGCTTCGACCACGCGTTCGACGCTTAGGCTCTTCATAAGGCTTGGGTCGTTTGTGCCGTCGGGCGGCAGGGCGAGGAGTTCCTCGCGGCTTTTGGGCGTGCAAATGGTGATGCAGGGTTCGCCCCACGGGCCATAAATATGCGGTTCGCCCGGGCCGAACATGCCAATCGTTGGCGTGCCGAGAGCGGCCGATACATGCATCAACCCCGAATCGTTGCCCAATTCCTGTTGTCGCGGGCTTTGCTGACGGTTCCCGGTGGTTCTTGGACGCATTTTAATCCGTCGGCGGAACCGGTGGCTGGACTTTATGTGCGTAGTGTTTGCAACAGGTTCTGATAGAGTTCAATCCATTGTCGTGTCACCGCCGCACCCGCCATGCCCGAGACCGCGGGTCTGCCGTTCAATTTTCCAGCCACGGACGCAAGAAAATCACGGCGCCTTTGATGGCGGACGGATCACATCCGACGCTGGCAGGGTCGCCATTGCCGCCGTGACCGTCCCCCATCCGCGGCGCCTACGGCGCGCCGAGATAATCCCGCTTGCCAAGCGCCACGCCATTGTGGCGGAGGATGTCATAGGCGGTGGTGGTGTGGAAATATAAATTCGGCAGCACGGCTTTCGTCATATATTCCGCGCCGTTCATGCGGATTTCGCCATGCGGCGTATTCAGCACGACTTCGCGGTCCTCGGCGCCGTCGAAAGCCTTGGGATCGATGGCTTGCAGATAGGCGATGGTCTGTTTGATGCGTTCCTGCAACGCGGGGAAGGTGGTTTCGGTATCGGGGTACTTCGGAACTTCCAGACCGGCCAGACGCGCGCCGCAGCCTTTGGCGGTGTCGCTTACGATCTGAACCTGACGGGTGAGGGCGAACATGTCGGGTGCGAGGCGGGCGCTCAGGAATACGGCGGGGTCGATCTTGCGGGCTTCGGCGTCGTTGTCGGCTTTTTCAAGAATGAAGGAAAGCCGCGAGAGCGCGTGAATGCAGGGCGGGATCGCGGCCTGGTAGATAGTGAATGACATGGGGTTCCTCATGATTATGACAGATCGCGGCAAAATTCCCGCGCGATGCTGTAGGTGGCGACGGCGGCGGGGTTTGCAAGCCGCTGCGTGACCTTTTGGCTGCTTCGTCACGGCTCTGGTGGCGCGTGCCGGATTGGCGATGAAGCCGGGGATATCGCCCGGGCCGTTTTTCCCAGGTTTATCGCCGAAGCGGATCGCCGCACGGCATCACGGCGATTCATAAAATTTTGGCATGTATATTGCGTTGGGATGCAATATGAGGGTCTATCTCATAACGTCTGTCGGGTTTGCGACCATTTGCCCCCGCGCGGGGTGTGTTGAAAGGAAAATAAAATGACCCAAGTTGTTGGCACCAAAGTAAAAATAATCGCGTTTGCCTTGCTTGCGACCGTCGCCGTGCCCGCCCGCGCCGAGGATTCGGGGTCCAGTTTCATCGATGATTGGCTCAATGTCGCCAATCAAGCGCAAGCCGAACAGCCGCATTGGATGACCCCGCTGGTCACCGTGACCCCCCGGCTGGAACAAGAGGTGCGGGTTGATTTCGATTTCGCGCGCCTTCCCGGCAGCAAGGGGACGCTGGATAATTACGGCGGCGGCAAAGGGGTGGAGATCATCCCCAGCGAAAATACCGAGTTGATCATCGGGATGCCGCCCTATCAGGTGCTGCAACCCGAAGGTGGCAAGCCTGCCAAGGCCGGTTGGGGGGATTGGCCCAGCTTTCTGGCCAAATATCGTTTTCTCAGCCACAACGAACAGCATGGCAACGACATCGTCACCGGCTTTTTCCAGATGCTCACCCCCGTTGGCGCGCAGGCGTTCACCAATCATTTTTATGTGATGCAGCCCACCATCGCCGGTGGCAAAGGCTGGGGACGGTTTGATATTCAGGCCACCTTGGGCGAACAATTCCCGGTGGAGGGCGACGCCGTCGATCGGCGGCATTTCGGCGATCCGGTGCTGGCCAATGCGACTTTGCAATATCAAGCGGGAATTTTCTGGCCGGAATTGGAGCTGAACGATACCTATTGGCCCAATGGCGTTCACGAGGGCAAGAACCAGCTCTTGGTGACCCCCGGTGTGGTGTTGGGGCGGTTTGACGTTCACAACCGTGTGAAGCTGGTGTTTGGCATTGGCTATCAGATCGCGCTTACCCCGCAAATGCCCGCGTTTCGCAATAATATCGTGATCACCACGCGCATGGCGTTTTGAGCAGGGGGCAGTATTTCGGTCGGTGACGAAATTCGGTGGTGGGGGCAGCGATGTCTATGCTTCCACCGTCAATCCATGGGCCGCGCAAAATAGATAGGTCTTCTTTTTGTCAGCAAAAATCAGCGAAAGTTTTTTCGCTGTTTTTTCTACCAAGACACCCGTCCGCCCAACGTCACGCCCTGCGTGTGTACGTTGTTCGCGCTGCTCGAACCGCCCAACCCGGTAGTGAAATCGAATCCCGTCTGATGCCGTTGCCCCAACAGATAATTCGCGTAGAGGCTGACATGCGTTGACACAAGATAGCTGCCGCCGACAGACACGCCGTCTTCCGATCGCGTTCCGGTTGCCAACGGGCTGAGGCCGGGGCTGGTGTAATTGAAAAACGATGCGCCAATCGCATAGGCGCCAATCTTGTAGGAAACGCCCAGGCTGTACGCCGTGGAATCCTTGGCGCCCTGCGGCGTTAGTTGCCATACGCCGTTGAATTTCCCGTGCTGCAGATTTCCCGCCAGCGTGATGCCGGCATAATTTGCCGAGACGCCGAGATCGCCGAAACTCAATCCCTGATATCGAATCGGGCCCTGATATTGAATCGGGCCCTGATATTGAATCGGGCCATGTTGTTCCGCTTTGCCCGAGACCACATAGCTTGCCGTGCCGATCAGCGCCAGATCGCCGAACGCACGGGCATAGCGGGTGGCGACATCAAAGGTATTTTTGCGCGCTGCCATATCCTGGCCGATATTGCCGGCGTCGGTGTAATCGGAATTGCTGTTGACGTTGTATTGTCCGCCGTCATTCAGATTGGCGCCGTGTATATTGGGTTCGTAGGACAGATTGATGTTGATGTGCCGCCACATCGGCGAGAGGTAAACGATCTTGTTGGTGGCATAATAATAACGCGAACTGGCAAACGGCCAGGCGGGGTTGGCGGCGGGCGCCATGCCGTAATGCGCCAGCCCGTTCCATCCGCCATCGCTGAACATCGATGGCCCGCCGTCGAAGGTGCCGACCTGGAAAATTTCCGAAGCCCCGTCGGTGGTGCCGAGACGAATGGTGCCTAGCGCGCGGGTGCCCAGATAGGCATAAAGCCGCCTGGTATAGAATTGGCCCGGACGGATCTGGCCCGGCAGGGTGGCCGCGTCTTCGCGCACATCGGCCATTGCGCCGTATTGCAGGCCGCCATCGGTGCTCCCATCGATGCTGGGATATAGACGCAGTGCCTCGAACCCGCTGTAGGTTGGATTCTGGCTGCTGGCGGCGCCGGCAAATCCGTACAGACGTCCACTCAGGGTGAATTTGGTGCTTCCCAAAGTGATGGTCTGGGCGTGCGCCGCCTGGGTCAGGGCGGCACTTGCCGCCAAGGCGAAGCATAGCGGAAAACGCGACCAGCGTCGCATGGTGCCTCCAACGAGCCGGGGTTACGCCTTCAGGCGATGGTTGACTTATGCCAAGCCACCCGGCGATGCAACCAGGAAGGCGCAGGGTGCCACCGCCAGGCCACGTTGCGCGCGTTTTTAAAACTAAATATAATGGCCTGATCCCGGTCCAGTTTCTAAACACTAGCTCGCGTAAGGTTCAAAGAGGTAAAAAGTGCTGGCACTGGTTCGGCTTGCGTTGCGTCGCCCGCACGCGTTCGTCGTGATGGCCATTCTGATCGTGTTGATCGGTCCGCTGGCGATCATGCGTACCCCCACGGATATTTTCCCCGACATCAAGATTCCGGTGATCGCGGTGGTGTGGACCTATCGCGGTCTGCCGCCCAACGATATGGCCGGCCGGGTGATCTATTACTACGAACGCACCCTGACCTCGACCGTGAATAATATCGAGCACATCGAAAGCCAGTCGCTGTTCGGCATCGGCATCGTCAAGATCTACTTTCAGCCCGGCGTCGATATTCGCACCGCGACGGCGCAGGTAACCTCGCTATCGCAGACCGTGTTGAAGCAGATGCCGCCCGGCATTACCCCACCTTTGATCCTGAATTATAATGCCTCGACGGTGCCGATCCTGGAATTGGCGCTTTCCAGCCCCAGCATGGGCGAGGAAAAGATCTTCGATACAGGCCAGAATTTCATCCGACCGGCGCTGGCCAC
>JAJZHU010000117.1 GCA_021798375.1 Pseudomonadota bacterium
CACATCAAATGGCACGCTAAGCAGCAATCTGCCGCGGGGTTGCACCACCCGTGATAATTCATGCAACAACACCGGGGCAAGCGGCACATATTGAAGGTAATCGTCGCAAATCAACAGCTCGACCGCGTGATCGGCCATCGCCAGCCGTCCGTTCACCAAACGTGACAGACGGATCACTCTCATGCCGGAATCACACAGCGGCGGCTCGATGGCGGATTCCCTGCCAACCAGCGCAATGGTTTGACCCGCCGCCACGCCCACCCGCGCCGACAGGAAATGCAGCAAGGCGCGTTGGCGATTGTTCAGATTTTTAGGACAATCGCAATTCATTTCCTCGCGCCAGTTGCGGCCTTCGGGCGGTGCATCGGAATGAAATATGGTTGGCGCCAAACACAAGGCACAAGTACCGGCGCGAGACGCGCTGAGGCCGGATTCAATTTGTTTTTGCTCGTACAACCAACGTTGATCGAATGTTGTGCGCATATTTTGCGCCCAGGATTCGAATTCGGCGAAAGAACAAATACGAGTGGCGGGGAAACGCAGGCTCATGCGCGACCGTCCGGGAAGGGCACTTCCAGCCGGCGATAGGTGGCGCGGTCGATCGCCCGCGCGAGGAAATCCCGCCCCTGCGCCGGCGAATAATGCTGCCGCATCACCGATAATCCGGCGGTGGAAAGGTCGCACCATAAATTTTCATCTTGATAGATGCGAATGATTTGCGCAGCAAAATCGGCAGGTGTGTCGGCTTGCAAAACATGCTCATCGGCAATCAGGCCAGAACCTTCCAACGCCACCGCAGTGGCAACCACGGGAACGCCGTAAGCAAGCGCGCTCATCACTTTACCCTTCACACCGGCGCCCACCCGCAATGGGGCAACAAAAACGCGGGTCTGGTCGAACAGATCGCGCAGGTCATCGATTTGACCGGTTACAATCACATCATCGGCGGCCATCTCCAACACCGCTTGGGTTGGATTGGCGCCGGCGATGATAAAGCGCACATCCTTCAGGGTTCGTTTCACCAACGGCCATATTTCATCGAGAAAATAACGCACGGCATCGACGTTCGGCGAGTGACGATAGCCGCCCAGAAAAACAATCTCCCGCCTGGGCGCATAACCGACATTGGTGCCGGCCGTTTCAAACATCAAGGGCCACACGATCACATTGGCATCCGGCACGCTTTCAGCCAATAACCTGGCTTCGTGGGTTGAATGAGTGATGGTGCCATGGGCGCGCGCGGCAAGCGCAAATTCGCGCTGGGCGGTTTTTTCGGCCTGCTCCCACAAAGACAAGTCGCTCTCAAGATCGGCCTCGCGTCTCATGCGCAAATGGTGAAGATCGGCGACGTGAAACAAGAGAGTGGCCTGCGGCGCGCATGTTTCAATCAGATCGATGGTGCGATCGAGAATCGTGACACGATATACCAACACCACATCGAACAGAAATCCATAACGCCGGATGTAGTTATCAAATCCGACCTCATAGGGCGCATAGGCGCAATCGACCCCCATCGCCTGCAGCGCCTGCGTTGCATCGGAATCGAACAGGAAATTATCCTCGGGCACGAAATGCACCTTGTATCCCAGGTCGATGCCGGCCTGTATCGCCATCACCGTTTGCACCGATCCGGCATCCTGTTTCGGTGTGGGAGTCACCGCATCCACCACCAGCATCCGGCGCTTCACCGAGCGTTCGCGTTCGAAATAGGGCGCCACGGCATTGGCGCGATGATCCAATAATTTTTCACGCCAGCGCAGGTAAAGCTTGTTGGTGTTTACGATTTGATAGGCCTTCACCCCTTTGGATGTGTCTGTGCCGGATGTTTTGCCTTCATAATGCACCACGCGCGACGCGGGCTGAAACCATATCTCATAGCCATGTTGAACCAACCGCAAACACAGATCCGCGTCCTCGCAATAGGCGGGAGTGTAATAGGTGTCGAACCCGCCCATTTCACGCCAGACGCTGGCTTTCAGGGCGATTGAACATCCGGAAATATAATCCACTTGCCGGGCATAGCTATATTGGGGCCGATTGGGATCGTCCCTGCAGCCGTAATTCCAACAAGATCCATCGCGCCAAATAATGCCGCCGGATTCTTGCAGGCTGCCGTCTTCGTAATGCAGTTTCGATCCAACCAGACCCGCTTTGGGAAACAGACTGAATCCATCGATCAGCCCATCAAGCCAACCATCGACCACCCTGGTATCGTTGTTGAGCATGACCAGAAAAGCGCCGCGCGCCAATTTGGCGCCTTCGTTGGCGGCCGCAATAAATCCTTTATTTTGGCGGCAGCGGTGATAGCGAATTTGTGGGATCAGTGGCAGAATTGCCGCCGTCTGATCCGTTCCGCCATCATCGACGATCAGAATTTCAAAATCATATTTGCTTTGGTGAAGAAGCAAACTATGCAAACAATTCAGCGTGTAAGTAAGCTGCCCATAAACAGGAACGACGATTGAAACCGCCGGAGCGGGCGGCAGAGCAGGCGCGGAATCGTTCCTGATGCCGGCCAAAAATTGCGCCGCTCCAAAATAATCGGGAATGTCGTCATAAAGTTGAAATTGACCGCAAAATATATCGCCCGCGCGGGCGGCTAAAATCACCGCATCATCAACGCGACGATCATAAAGCCCCAATTGCGCCGGTTCAACCGATCCGCTGCCCGCCAACCTCCATTCATGCCGTTCGCGCGGCACATCGAAATACCCACCGCCGCTTTGGGCGACAGGGTCCGACCAGGATTGCGACAGGCGCGATTCGAGCAGTGTGACGCGGATTTTCGCCTCGACCAGATTTTCTTCCATCACCATCAACCGCTCGGCCAGGGCGATCAATCTGGAAGACGCCGGCGGCGGCGCGACGGCCGGGGCCACGGCAAATACAGAAGCCGCAACAGGACCTGCGCTTTCCAATAATCCTTGCGGCAACGGCGGCGGCGTCTGATCGGAAACGACATATAAAAACGCGCCCGCCGACAAATCCTGCGTCAAACGAGCAATCCTGGCCCCCGCATGGGGCTTGCCGGCCAACAGCAATCCATCGACAGCGCGCAGACGATAGCAATCAAGCGCGACGAAACTGAGGCGCAAAATCGATTCCAGATCCACCGGCGACAGGATCAATAATATCCCGCCGTCCGGCGCCGACTGCGCCAACGCGGCCCAATCTTCATCTCCCGCCGGCAATAGCGTCGAGCATGGGCGCGGGGCCGCCCAACCGCCCAGCAGCGACGGTAGCCGCTCCAGCCAACCGGCAAGATCGGAAACTACGCCGGAAATCGGCAAGGCAGGGATGGGCAAGACGGGCATCGAGGGTATGTACACATCATTCTGGGGCCGTGTCATCTAAGCCCAGATACGAATTGAAATCCAGATGCCGCGGAACTGATTGATTTCATTTCGGAGCATGACTAATATCGCCCCGCAAACGTGATGCCGTGACATAGGGGAATTTTATGAGTCAATCAACGCTCGGCGCCAGCGTAAGTGCGGTGCTTGCCCGCTTCGATCGGTCGAACCCGGAAAAATTGCTGGTATCGCTCGCCACCGAAATTGTGCGCCTGAACCGCGAGCAGGCGGATCTGGCGGCACGACTGTTGGCCGTAGAGCGGTTGCAAGCCGTGGCGGATCTCCTGCTACCCTCGGGTGAAGAGACCTCCCCTTCCGATGAATTGCCCAAAAGCGTATTGATCGACGCCACTCATTCTCTCATGGATGATGCCGGTTTTTACCCACTTGAGTTCGATGCGACTGGCGCCACCGCTTTTCGCTGGACCGGGCCTAGCGCGCAATTCAGCCTGCCCTTGTTCATCGACCGCCGGCACGGCGGCAAATTCAAACTTTACTTCTCGCGCTTCGCGGCCCAAGTGTCTCCCAGCTTCATGCGATGTTTGGTCGATGGCAAACCGGCCGAAGTTACCGTGCATACGCTTGCCAGCGGATTCGAACTGAGTGGTAATTTGCTGCCGCGCCTCGATAGTGGGGCGAGCGTGATCAGCTTTACGGTACCGGCAACCGCCTCGCCCGCACAATTGGGTCAATCGAACGACACGCGGCAATTGGGGCTGTGTTTCCTGAAACTCACGGCGCAAGCCGGGGAGCCGCCCGAGCCCCGCCAGAGCGAAGGCGCCATCGAAACGCAAGCTGTCGCCCGCAAAAGCAAGCGCCCCGCTTAAACCCGCGATTCGCTCAGGGAGCGCCCATAACATGGCCTTTGAACCTTTGATCACCGCCGTGATCTGCACCCACAATCGTTACGATTTGCTGCCCACCGCGATCAAATCGGCGACAGCGCAAAATTTGCCCATCGCCCAATATCGTATTTTGGTGGTCGACAACTCATCCGACCGCGAACGCGCGGCGGCATTTGCGACACGCTTCGCCGATATAGCCAATCTGACTTATGTTTATGAAGCGACCCCCGGACTTTCCAACGCCCGCAATCGTGCCGCGCGTGAATGCGGCACGGAATTCATTGCCTTTCTTGACGACGACGCGGTGGCGGCACCGGGATGGCTTACCGCCATCCTCGAAGCGTTCGAGCAATTTGGCCCCAGTGCGATGGTGGTGGGAGGGCGCGTGTTGCCGATTTGGGGTGCTGTGCGTCCGCCTTGGCTGCACGATAAAATGCTCGGTAGCCTTTCGGTGATCGACTGGGGCGGCGCGGCGCGTATCGCCGCGGAAAGCGAGTGGTTCTGCGGTGCGAATATTTCGTTTCGGACAAAAGCGATTTTGGATAATGGCTTGTTCGCCACCAACCTCGGCCGCTCGGGCTCGGGTGCTGCGTTGTTGTCAAACGAAGAAATTCAGTTGATGGAATCGATACGCGCCGCCGGTGGATTGTTGCTTTACGCACCAGACGCCTTGGTGGATCATCTGGTCGATCCCAAACGCCTGACTCATGCGTGGTTCAGAAAACGCATGGCCTGGCAGGCCACATCGGATTTTTTGATGAATCCGGGACAGTTTGCCGATACCGCCACTACGCAATGGCTGGGCATACGCAATTATCTCGCCGCGCGGCCGCCGCACGAACGAACCATTCGAGGTATTTTGATCGATACCACCGATCCAGATCTGTTTTATTGGCAATTGGGGGCAATTTATTCACTCACCGCCGGCTTGTTGATGGGGTTCGAGGGGGTGGAGCTTGATTAATCACCTGAATCGAGACCAGGAACATCAATGGCGAGGTGCGCGGATCTTGGTGATCTCGCCCACGCCAACGCATCCGCAAGATCATGGCAATCGCAAACGTGTGTTTGAAATTTGCAGTCGTTTGAAAAATATGGGTGCAAAGATCCATTTTGCCCATTATGCGTCTGAACATGATTGGCGAGATGCCCGCCCCGCTTATGCCGAAGCGCAAATGCGCGCGACATGGGATGGTTATGATCTGATCGCCCCCTCACGGCCTTTGCACATGGGGGCCATCGAGCGCGACCACAGCATCGATGAATGGGAAGATCCGGCGCTTTCTGTGTATGTGAATTGGGTTTGCGGTGTGCAACGATTTGACGCCGTGATCGTGAATTATACCTGGCTTAGTTTCTGTCTGAATTCCGTACCCGACGGCGTATTCAAGATTCTTGATACTCACGATGCATTCGGTAAACGTCGCACCATGCTGGAGCAGATGGGGATCGGTCCGGAATTTTTCCACACGACGCCCGAGGAAGAGGCCAAAGGTCTTGCACGCGCCGATCTGGTGTGGGCGATCAAAGAAGACGAGCGCGAATATTTCACCCGTGAGTTGGGCGTCAAGAATTGCCTGACGATGCTGCACGCGGAACCCGGAAATTCCGTTTGGCGAGAACAAATTTCCGACGACGGCTTTCTGCGCGCCGGCGTCATTGGGGCACGCAACAATGTGAATCGCCGCAATCTGGAAGAATTCCTTTCGGTGGCATTGCCGCAATTCAGCCATTATCTCGCCGACGTTAAAATCGTCATCGCTGGTGGCTGCGCTGATGATTTTCTTGATTTTCAGCATCCGAATGTTGAGATCGTGGGCCGCGTGCCGCATGTCGAGGATTTCTATCGTCATGTCGATGTGGTGATCGCGCCGATTGCTGTCAGCACCGGGCTTAAGATCAAAGTGGCCGAAGCCATGGGATCGGGCGCGCCACTGGTGGCGCTTGCCCATGCGACCGAAGGGTTTCCCACCCAGGAACCGCGTCATCTGCTGCGCGATTTCAAGGAAATGGCGATGGAATTGATCAAACTGGCGTTCGACCGCGATCAATTGCCTGGTTTGGCGGAAGGTTCGCGACAAATTTGCACAGCGATTGATAATCATGTGCAAGCAGCAATGGCAGAAACCTATGCACAATTGATCGCCCGCGAAGCGTCGCATATGTGCGTGGTGGTTCCCATGGCTGCACTTGATCCTTCCAGCCTGCTGCATGATCATTTATGGACCGCCATCAATTTCATGCGCCACAATCGTAAAATTGCACTTTACCTGACCGGCCCCGCGGCGCCGCCCAAATTCGATCTATTTAAGGAATTTGGCCGTGAGATGCGGGTTTTTGCCGAACCCGCCGTGCTGAATGCGATGGCTGACACCGCGCCCGCAAGCTGGAGCGCCATTGACCTGAGCGATTTATTTTCTGTGCGTGGCTATGAGCACGCCTATTTCATGACCGATTGCCATCGTGCTTTGGGCTTACACACGGGAAGGCTAAAACGCGCTTTTGTCAGACACGATGCGGTTACGCTCGCGGGCGGCGATGTCAGAGCGTTGCTGGAGTTTCTGCGCCCGGTCGTGCCTTGTGTGGTAATCGGCGCCTATGCGCCTTCTCTTGCTCTTTGGAACGAAAAATTCGGCATCGCGGTAATTGCCACCGTGCCATTCCGGCAAAACGGCGACTATATCAGCCTGCCGGAGGTAAAATCCGGCGCGCCCTCGATCCTGATATTGGCCTCGGCACAGGACCCGTTAATACCGGCGCTGCGTTACTATGCCGAAGAATTGGGCGCAACGATCAGCCTGTTGGACCCACGGGATCCGGCAGTTCGCGCCGCTCTCGCGTATCCCGGCAAAGGGCGTGATGCCGCTGCCAGGCAACGTGCCTTGATTGGTGGTGCAAAATTGCTGATTGAACTTTCTCCATCCAACGAAATATCAACCATATTGCGTGAAGCAGTACAACGGCTGGGTATTCCGGTTATTTCCCCGCTGCGTGGCGCGCAAGCGGGAACGATGGGGCTCAATACCTTCAACACCAGCCCCGCCAGCCTGCTGCCACTATTGCGGATGATTGGCTTGGCGTTGGCGGATGGCAACTATGCCGCGTGGCTTGGCGAGTTGACCAAGGCAACAACCGTGGCGGAAACCGCCGATGCGGGCTGGTATTTTCTGTGGCAGGTTTTGGCCGGCACGCCGCTTGAAAATCGAGAGTGGGAAAATGTTTTGGGCGTGAAATAAAGGGGAACCTTTTTGCGCGA
>JAJZHU010000118.1 GCA_021798375.1 Pseudomonadota bacterium
GTACAAGAGGCATTGCTCCATCTGCGCAGGGGCCGCACCACCATCGTGGTGGCGCACCGGCTTTCCACCGTGCGCGACGCCGATCTGGTGGTGGTGCTGGACCAGGGCCGCGCGGTGGAATGGGGCAATCACACCCAGTTGCTGGAACATGACGGCATCTACGCCCGCCTGGTCCGCACCCAGTCGTTTGCGCTTTAAGATCAGGCTTGAAACTCCCGCCGCGTTCCATCGCCGTCCTCGTATATTCATGCAAACGCGTTTTGCATTGAAACATCATTTGCTGTAAGGGGCTTGACCGAACGGTCAGTGGCGGAGTTTGATACGCTGACCGCTCGGTCAACACCCCGATGGATGCCCCATGGATCAGCAAGACGACACCACCACAGACCCCGCCGCCAAGCCGAAGCGCTCGCGCAAGCCGATGATCTTTTTTGCGGCGGTCGTGCTGTGCGGCGCCCTGGCGGCGGCGATCGTATTTTGGCTGGACCGCAACGAAGAAAGCACCGACGACGCCTTTATCGACGGTCACGCCGTGGTGATCGATGCCCAGGACGCGGGCGCCATCGTGCGGTTGCAGGCCAAAGACAATCAGTTCGTCCACAAAGGCGATGTGTTGGTGGTGATCGATCAACGCACCTATCAGGCCGCCCTGGATCAGGCCAAGGCCGATTTGGCCTCGGCGCAGGCGCAATTGGTGGCCAGCCAAGCCCAACTCGCCCGCGACAAACTGATTTTCCCGGCCCAACTGGCCGCCGCCCGCGCCAATCTCGCCGCCGCCCAGGCGCAGGCCGCGCGTGCCGACAGCGACGCCGCGCGCCAGCACCGTGTCTCAAAAGCCGCGACCACGGCGGAAACGATCGAGCACACAGACCAGGGCGCGCACCAGGCCGTCGCCCAGGTGACACAAGCCGAAGCCCAAGTACGGCAGGCCGATGTGGTCGATCAGAATTTGGCGATTGCCGCGGCCGGCGTGGCCAGGCTGCAAGCCGATGTGGCCGCCAAAAAGGCCAAACTGGACGACGCCCAGATCGATTTCGACCACACCAGCGTGGTGGCGCCAGAGGATGGCTGGATTACCAAAAAGAACATCGAAGTGGGCAGTTTCGTGCAGCCCGGCACCGAATTATTCGCCATTGTCACCCCCGATATCTTCGTCACCGGCAATTTCAAGGAATCCCAGTTGACCCGTATGCGTCCGGGCGACAAGGTGGCGATCGAAGTCGATGCCTATCCCGATATGAAACTCGAAGGCCACGTGGACAGCGTGCAATTGGGCACCGGTTCGCGTTTCACCGCCTTTCCGGCTGAAAACGCCACCGGCAATTTCGTGAAAATCGTCCAGCGCGTGCCGGTGAAGATCCTCATCGACAAGGGGCTCGATGCCGGCCGCCCGCTGTCGCTTGGTCTGTCGGTGGTGCCCACGGTCACGGTGAGATGAGTGCCTCCGCTCCGTCCGCGGCAGTCGCGGCGGCGTGGCGTCCGGCGGCCAATCCCTGGCTGATCGCCCTGGTCGCCACCATGGCGCCGTTCATGGAGGTGCTCGACAGCACCATCGTCAACGTGTCGCTGCCGCACATCGCCGGCTCCATGTCGGCCAGCGTGCAAGACGTCACCTGGACTCTCACCTCCTATCTGCTGGCCAACGGCATCGTGCTGCCGATTTCTGGATGGTTGTCCGATTTTTTCGGGCGGCGGCGGTTTTTCCTGGTCTGCATCGCCATGTTCACCTTGTGCAGCCTGTTGTGCGGCCTTGCCGGCAGCCTGTGGCAATTGATCCTGTTCCGGCTGCTGCAGGGGTTTTTCGGCGGCGGATTGCAGCCGACTCAGCAATCGATTCTGCTCGACACCTTCCCGCCGTCGCAGCGCGCCAAAGCCTTTGGTATGACCGCCATCGCCGTGGTGATCGGCCCGGTGCTGGGCCCGACCCTGGGCGGTTTCATCACCGATAATCTGTCCTGGCGCTGGATCTTTCTGATCAATGTGCCGATCGGCATCATCGCCTTTTTTGCCTCGGCGATGTTCGTCGAGGATCCGCCCTGGGCGCACGCGCGCCGGCGCAGGCTCGATCTCATCGGCCTTGGTTTGGTGGCGCTCGGCTTCGGCGCCCTGCAGATCACGCTGGACCGGGGCCAGGATCTGGATTGGTTCCAATCCAACTTCATCCTTGCAACGGCGGCGATTGCCTTTGTCGCCCTCGTCAGCGCGGCTTTGTGGCTGTTTTATACCCCCACCCCCATCGTCAATCTGCCGCTGATCAAAGACCGCAATTTCGCGCTTGGCTGCTTCATGATGGGCTGCATGTCGATGATGCTCTACGCCAGTTCGATCCTGATTCCGCAAATGGCGCAGTTGGTGTTGGGTTACGATGCGACCTGGGCCGGGTTGGTCATGTCGCCGGGCGGGCTGGTGGCCGTGTTCTGCATTCCAATCGTCGGCAAACTGGCCGGCAAGGTGCAACTGCGGTTTTTGGTCGCGGTCGGCTTCACCATCCTCAGTATGGCGATGTTGCGGGCCTATCATTGGCCGCCCGATGTCGGTTTTTCCACGCTGGTGAAGGTGCGAATGTTGCAAACCTTTGGTTTGTCGTTTCTGTTCGTGCCGATCAGCACGCTGGCGTATGTCAGTATGCCCAAGGAACATAACAACGACGGGGCGGCGCTTTACGCCGTGGTGCGCAATGTGGCGGGCTCGATCGGCATCGCCCTGGTCTCGGCGCGCATATCGACCGCCCAGCAAGGCTATATGTCCCATATGTCGCAGCATCTCACCCCGCTGGATCAGGGCTATGCGATGGAAATGCCCCGTTTGATCGCCGGCATGGCGCGCCTGGGGCACCCTGCCTCGGCGGTGGCCGGTTATCTCTACCAGCGTCTGATCGTCCAATCCCTCACCAAAGCCTATGACGACGTGTATTTATGGTGCGCGGTTTTGTCGATCATGATGGTGCCATTGTGCCTGCTGTTCTCCAAGACCCGCGGCGGCGGCAGGGCAAGAATCGGGCATTAGAGCATGATCGCCGCAGGTTGCATAACACGTAGGCGTGAATCATGCGTAAAAACAAAAAGCTAGAGCACGTTCGTCGCACGTATATGGTTCAACGTGATCCGAACGTGCTCTAGAGCGATAGCATGGCGCCCTAACGCGGCTTGCCGGGCGGGCCGCCGTTGTAATAGGCGCGGAAATATTCCTCATAGGCCGGATGAACCGGAAGCGCCGCGTCATAGGCCGGGCGGTTTTTCATCCGCTCGCGATCGATATCGAGACGCACCGATCCATCCGTCTCGTCGATTGATTTGACGGTTCGCGGCGAGATCAGAATGCTTTCCCCGTGCCACCAGTTCTTGGTGTCGATGACAAGAAATTGGATGCTCCAATCGGTGTCCCGGATCAGAAAATCCTCGATATGGCCGCAATCGCCGTCGGTGGCGTGGATATGATACCCGGTGACTGTCGCAACGCTGCGCAAATGCGGATCGTTATCGCGGCTTTCCCTGGCCTGCCGCATGGTCGCTTCAACCGAAACGCGCCGTTTGCCGGGATCGGGCAGCATCACCGCCGAGGGGGGAAGAAGAATTTTGCGTCCGGCCAGAAAATTGCCGGTGTTCACCACCAGCCAACGCACCTGCCAGTTGGTGTGGTCGAACAGAAAATCGCCGATTGTGCCGATTTCATCGTCGCCAGCGAAGACAGCGTAACCTCCAAGCACTGCTGCATGCCTCAACATCGCATTCTCCATTGGATCTGTGAGCGGATGCTCCGGAAGACCGCGCGCGAGCGCGTCCGCCCCGAACCGGTCGGAACGACCTTGCATGGTCGATAAGCCACATTACCGCCCCCCGGCCCGCGGTGGCAGAGTCGGAAACTACGCAGCTTTGCCAAGGCTGGAGGCGAACAATTTAAAACGAATGTCTTGTTTTCTGGAAATCATCCATAAAATAGCCCGAATCACGAATTCAAAATTAATCTATCACCGAAATATCATGTCTGTACATGATGTTTTTTGATAAATGGAAATTTATCTTGATTTGGCGCGGTGAAATTTTTATGTTCATGTCATGGCGCGCTTGCTTTGGATAAATCGATCCATGTGATCGACATTCGCAAAAGATCAAGAACCGGTAATCAAACACCAGCAACCAAAGACGGGAGGACAACGTGACAAAGCCACACTCTGATCGCCTGAACTCCGCTCTCGGCGCCCCTGATTGGCGCCCGGTGAAGGGTGAACCCGATTGGGTATTCGACCGTTATCAAGCCAGCCCATGGCCGAATTTCATCCGCCACCTGTTCGATTTGCACAAATTGCAACCCGAGGATCGCCGCTTCGACGCGCACGAAACCCCCATCAAACTGCCCGACTGATCCGCCGGTCGTTCGCATTTTCGCCGCCTGGCGTCAGATCACCGACGGCGGAAACAACTGGTGGATCCCGCATTCCTCCTTGCCCTTGCCGGTCCAGCGCCCGGCACGGGCATCCTCGCCTTCGTGCACCGGGCGGGTGCAGGGCGCACAGCCGATCGAGCGAAAGCCGCGATGCACCAAAGGATGTTGCGGCAGATCCAGCCTTGCAATCTCGGCGTTGATGCGCTCGGCGCTCCAATCGGCCAGCGGGTTGATCTTCACCTTGCCGTCGGTCAATTCAAAGAACGGAAGCTGCGTGCGGCTTTGCGCCTGATGGCGCTTGCGCCCGGTCACCCAGGCATCGAACGGCTTCAACGCATTGGCAAGCGGCACCACCTTGCGCAACCGGCAGCAAGCGTCGCTGTCATAATACCACAGCTCGTTTTGCGGATCGGAATAGGCCAGATCGGTGGCGCTTGGTCCCACATCGCGCACATCGGTCAGACCCAGGCGCGTCACCAGGCGCTGACGATACTCCAACGTCTCGGGGAAATGCTGTCCGGTTTCGATAAAAATCACCGGCGTGGCTTTGTCGATATCGGCCACCATCGATAAAAGCACAGACGACTCTGCGCCAAACGACGACACAACCGCGATCTTTCCCTTGAACGCATGGGCGATGGCGTGACGCAATACCGCCAAACCATCCAGATTATCCACAGAAGGCAGTGTGATAATCGGCGTGCTCTTGGTGTCTGGGCGCAGCGTCGTGACGGTCATCGTGAAAATCGACTCCAAATTGTCATATAGACCAGGGCTTCTTTCGCCCATATGGGTAACATCCGATATTCTACCACCCCAGGCAAGTGAATATTGGTCAGCGTTGCCCGATATTCACAATAAAGTGAAGTTATTCCAGCCGTGCAGCCGGCGCATGGAGCCTCGCGAATTTCAAGCCGAATTGATCTGGATTATGGACGGCGCGGATAACCGCTGCCACGAACCTCGCGTTTCTGTCACAAAAAAGGGAGTTTCGTCGATGCGTCCTTATTTCGCCGCCGTGCTGGGAAGTGCCGCTCTCACCCTTGGCCTGTTGTCGTCCGGCGCTGCTCACGCGCAGGATGCCACTGCCGGTCAGGCCATTTTCAAGGCCAAATGCAACTTCTGCCACTCCCTGGTGCCCGGTCAGCGCGGCGTCGGCCCCAGCCTGCTGGGCGTGGTTGGCGCCAAGGCCGGCACCACCGACGCCAATTTCCACTATTCCGATGCGTTGAAAAACTCCGGCAAGACCTGGAACGCCGCCACGCTGGACGCCTATCTGACCGATCCGCGCGGCTATATCCCCGGCGTCAAGATGACCATCAAGGGTCTGCCGGAAGCCGCCGACCGCGCCAATGTGGTGGCCTTCCTCGGCACGCTGAAGAAGTAAAATCGTCCTTTGCCGCTGTCATGCGCCATGGCGGTTGTGTAAATTTCCTTGATGTTTGATCTGGATTATTGACAGCCCACCTAACCGCTGCCACGAATCCCCGCAGTGTTTTTTTAAAAAAGGAGTCTCGTTGATGCGTCTTAATTTTGTTGCTGCGCTGGGAAGTGCCGCTCTTGCCATCGGTTTGTTGTCGGCCATTCCTGTCCACGCGCAGGACGCGGATGCCGGCAAGGTGACTTTCAAACAAAAATGCAGCATGTGTCACAACCTCACGCCGGGTGCGCATGGTATTGGCCCCAGCCTGCTTGGCGTGGTTGGCAGCAAGGCCGGCACCAATGATGCCGCCTTCCACTATTCCGATGCCCTCAAGAATTCGGGCAAAACCTGGGATGCCGCCTCGTTGGATGTCTATCTGACCAATCCGCGCGCCGACATTCCCGGCGTCAAGATGACCTTCGTCGGTCTGCCTGCCGCCACCGACCGCGCCAACGTGATCGCCTTCCTCAGCACGCTGAAGAAGTAAATCCACAGGCCGCGAGCGCCGCCGCCATGTGCAATGGCGGCGGTGCCGTGGCGCTGACGGGCGGGTCGATCGACAGATTGATCCCGCGCGCCAGCAGATGCAGCCGTTCCTTTGGCGGCTTACCGCCATAAACCGGGTCGCCCAAAATCGCCCCGCCAATCAACCCGCAATGCACCCGCAATTGATGCGTGCGCCCCGTGCGGGGACGCAATTCCAGCCATGTACGGCCTTCCGTCCGCCCCATCACCCGCCAATCGCTGATCGCCCGGTCGCCCTTGGCATCCACCACCATGCGCCAGCCGTTTTTATCGCTGATTTTCCGCAATGGCGCGTCGATCGAGCCCTGCTCCCGGCACGGCGATCCCTCGATCACCGCCCAATAGACCTTGCCCGCGCGCCCGGCCGCGAACGCCTGCTGCGCCGCCACCAGCAAACTTTTGCGCAGCGCGATCAACAAACATCCGGCGGTGTCGGCATCCAACCGGTGCGCCAGCCACGGCCCATCCTTGCGGCGCGACAATTGGGGAAAATAATCTTCCACCGAGGCCCCGCCGCGCGGTCCGGCGTGCGAAGGCAGCCCGGCGGGCTTGTTGATTATCACCCAAGCATTGCCGCTTGCCAAAATCGGCACTTCGCCTGCGATCCGTCCCGTGCTACCGCCCTGTTCCATGCACACCGATACTCTTTGCGGCGCCAACGCCGTCGCCGCCCTGTTTAAGCAACGCCCAGAAGCCGCGCAGCGCCTGTTCTATATCGACGAACAGCGTCTGCTGGCCGGGCCTTATTGCGCGCAATTGGCCAAATTGCGCAAACCTTATCGCCTGCTCGACGCCGACGAGATGAACCGCGCCTGCGGCACCACCCATCACGGCGGCATCGCCGTGGTGGCCGACAGCCGCAAAATCCTCCCCGCGAGCATCGACACCATCCCGCGCGGCAAATTGCTGGTCGCCGTCGATGGCATCGGCAACCCGCATAATCTTGGCGCCATCGCCCGCTCGGCGGCCTTTTTCGGCGCGGAAAGCCTGTTGTTGCACGATATCCCCGGCGCCGCCACGCTGTCCGACGCCGCCTACCGCGTCGCCGAGGGCGGTTTTGAATATCTGCAAATCTTCCGCACCCGCGATCTGGCGCTCACTCTGTCC
>JAJZHU010000119.1 GCA_021798375.1 Pseudomonadota bacterium
TGCCGCGGCAGAGGATGCCTTCTTGCGATAATGCGCGGTCAATTGATCGGCGATCACCGTCGTATCGCCGCGCACCGCATGAGCATTGCCACGCGCGACCACGATCTGTTCATTCTGCTGCCAATCCATCCCGTCCTCGGCCGTAATGGTCACCGGCCCACCCTGCGAGAGGTCGGGTCCGGCCGCGATCACGAACGGCGTGGCAAGCAACACGGCAGACAACAACAAAGCGCGCTTCATGGACGGGATCCGACAGCATTCAGCACCAGTTTGACCGGTCCCGCGACTTGCAGCAAGGCGCCATGATCGAGCAACGCGAATGCCTGACCATCCAACGTGCCGAGCGGACCCTCGCCGTGAATCCGCGCATCGCCGATCACGGTATTGTCCGCAAGATCCATGGTGCTGTCATCGGTGGAAAAAATCATCCCGTCGGCGCGATATAAACCCACATCCCCCACCAGATCCAGTGTCGCGGGGTTATCGACATAGGTGCCGTAATTCGACCACACCATCAGCCAGTCGGCATCGCTGTCGGCGCCGCCCAAAAACAGATCGGCCATGGGGGCGATCAAGTCGAATTGCCCCTGAACCGGCTCGCCCATCGATTTGGCCGTGATGGTGTAAGGTTCATTGCGCTGATCCACGCCGCGGTAATGCGGTTTCGACATATACATCGCCTGGGTCGAAGCCGCGCCCAATTTTTCAAAGGTGGCGCGGGCATGATCGGCGGTGCGATCGATTTCCGGCCACAAGGCCACCGATGCCAACAACAACACCGCCAATGTGGGCAGCAAACGTTTGGCCAATGCCACCTGCGACCGCCGCCGCGCCAGCTTTTTGGCATCGAGCGGCGCGCGCGGGCGCGACAAATTCTCGATGAAATGCCGAACCGTCTTGGGATGCAGGGGAGTTGGCATCATGCCACACCAGCCCGCAACAAATCATGCAGATGGATCAAACCCTGCGGCCGCCTGGCCGCATCGACCACAAACAAGGCGGTGATCGGGCGTTTGCGTTCCGTCATGATGCGCAGCGCCTCGCCCGCCAGCGCGTCGGGGGCAATGGTCAGCGGTGCCCTGGTCATGATCTCGTCCACGCTGCGATCCAGCAGGTCGGGGCCCATGGAACGCCGCAGATCGCCGTCGGTGACGATGCCGATCAGTTGCCGTTCGTCATTCACCACCCCCACCAACCCAAAGCCCTTGCCGGTCATCAACAACAAGGCATGGTTCATCCTGGTGCCGGGCGGCGTAAGCGGCAGCGCATCGCCAGAGTGCATCAGATCGCGCACGCGCTTTAGCTGCGCGCCCAGCTTGCCGCCGGGATGGAACACGCGGAAATCCTGGGCCGAAAAACCGCGCCTGGTCAGCAAGGCAACCGCCAGCGCATCGCCCATCGCCAATTGCATGGTGGTGCTGGTGGTGGGCGCCAGGCCATTGGGGCAGGCCTCGGCCGCGGAAGGCAGGATCAGCGCCACATCGGCCGCCTTGGCCAACGCCGAACCTGCCCGCCGGGTGATGGCGATCAAGCCGATGCCAAAACGCCGCGTGTGGGCGACCAGATCCGCCAGTTCGGCGGTTTCGCCGGAATTGGACAGCGCCAACACCACATCGCCGGCAACGATCATCCCCAGATCGCCGTGCGATGCCTCGCCCGGATGCACGAAAAACGAAGGCGTGCCGGTCGAGGCCAGCGTCGCCGCGATCTTGCCGCCCACATGGCCGGATTTTCCCATGCCCGACACCACCACCCGCCCGGTGGTGGCCGCAAGCAAACTCACCGCCCGCGAAAATTCGCCGTCCAGACCGGCCGCCATCTGTTCCAGACCCACGGCCTCAGCGATCAGTACCGCGCGACCCACGGCAACGTCGGCCGTATCGATCTCGCCCAATTCATTGGCACCGGTGTGGTTGCTGTCGGTCATTGCGCGGCAATCATATAAAAATGGACCATGCGGCTCTCGTGAACGCCGACGACCGATCGGTCAATTGGCGGGCGGGGGATGAATGGTCAAGCCGAGTGAGAGAAAATATCCGGGTCTTCATAACCCAATTGATCCAACTGCGCACGCGCCGGCAGGAAATCAAAACAGGCTTGCGCGATATCCAACCGTTGCTCGCGGATCAGCAGTGCCTCCAACCGCGCCCACAGCGCATGAAGATAAAGCACATCCGTCGCCGCATAGGTCAGTTGCTCGGGGGTAAGATCGGCGGCGCCCCAGTCGCTGGTTTGCTGCTGTTTGGAGATTTCCACCCCGATCAATTCGCGGCACAAATCGCGCAAACCGTGACGATCGGTGAAAGTACGCACCAATTTGGCGGCAATCTTGGTGCATTTCACCGGCGCGACGATGACGCCCAGCGATTGCTGCAAGATCCCCACATCGAAACGGGCGAAATGCATCAGCTTGGTCACCGACGAATCGGCCATCAAACGCTTTAGATTGGGGCAATCGTAACCCGGACCGCCAAAACGCGAGGGAATGATCTGCACCAGATGCGCCACGCCATTGCCGGCCGAAATCTGCACCAGGCACAAACGATCCCGGTTGTGGTTCAGCCCCATGGTCTCGGTATCGACCGCGATCAATTTGCCCAAATCGAGATCGGGCGGCAGATCGCCCTTGTAAAGATGTATGGTCGCATCGGGCGCCAGCATGGTGATTGACATGATCGAGCGTCCTTTGACGAAGCGGATTTTGGGGCGCGATATTCAGGCGGGGGATGCGGGTTCGTCACCCCGCATCCTGTCCCGACATATTCCTCGCCAATGGTGCCCAGAAGAGGACTCGAACCTCCACAACCTTACGGTCACAGGTACCTGAAACCTGCGCGTCTACCAATTCCGCCATCTGGGCATTGCAAGGGCGTTGCGGTGGCGGGGTTTTATGGGGGAGGGCGTGGGGTGTCAATCGACTTTCTGCAATCGCGGCCAGATTGTTCGATCTGGCGGCATGAAGGGAACTTTACAAAAAGGCTTACGCGGGGATGTTGTCGCACCGCGACAAGGCCGGCTTAACATTGGCCGGTTGCGATTAGTTCCGATTCGGTACTAATTCCCCTGAAGAAAAACGGAATTTTTAAGTTATTCGACGATCTGCGCAGAATTATAGTCAGCCATACTGTCCTTGTCGCAAAAAAACACTGGATTTGCGCGGCCGCGCACCCTAAAACACATTTCACCGCTGACGCATTGCTGTGTGGAGGGTCGCGCCGTGCCTGAAAAAATGCTGCAATTTATCCGCCTGTCGCAGGAAAACCCGGAAAAACGCGCGGTCAAGCAGCGCCGGGAGGATTTTAGCGAGATCTATCGCAGCTTCGACACGTCCCACGCCGCGGCGCAGGCCAGCCGTTGTTCGCAATGCGGCGTGCCATATTGCTCGGTGCATTGCCCGCTTGGCAATAATATTCCCGATTGGCTGAAGATGGCCGCCGAAGGCCGGTTGGAAGAAGCCTATGCCCTCAGCGCGGAAACCAACAATTTCCCCGATATTTGTGGCCGCATCTGCCCGCAGGATCGCCTGTGCGAAGGCAATTGCGTGATCGAAAAAGACTTTGAAAGCGTTACCATCGGCGCCGTCGAACGCTTTATCACCGATACGGCGTTCCAGGAAGGCTGGGTCAAAGTGCCCCGCCCCGCGCACGAACTGGGCCAATCGGTGGGCATCGTGGGAACCGGTCCGGCCGGCCTTGCCGCCGCCGAACAACTGCGCAAGGCCGGCTATCAGGTCCATTTGTATGATCGTTACGATCGCATCGGCGGACTGCTGATGTATGGAATCCCCAGCTTCAAGCTGGAAAAGGAAGTTGTGCTGCGCCGCTGGCGGTTGCTTGAGGAAGCCGGCATTCATTTTCACATGAATGTGGAAATCGGCGGCAACAAAAGCTTTGCCTCGTTGCAGGCGCGTCACGATGCCGTGCTGATCGCCACAGGCGTTTACAAGGCGCGCGACATTGGCGGGCCGGGCGCCGGGCTTGCGGGCATCGTTCCGGCGCTGGATTACCTCGTCGCCTCGAACCGCCGCAACCTGGGCGATACGGTGGAAGCGGTGGACGCCGCCGGCAAAAATGTGGTGGTCATCGGCGGTGGCGACACGGCGATGGATTGCGTGCGCACAGCGGTTCGCCAGGGCGCCAAATCGGTAAAATGCCTCTATCGCCGCGACAAGGCCAACATGCCCGGTTCGATGCGCGAAGTGAAAAACGCCGAGGAAGAAGGCGTGGAATTCGAATGGCTGTCGGCCCCCGAAGCCTTCCTGGGCGACGAAAGCGTAACCGCCGTGCGCGCCATACGCATGCGCTTGGGTCTGCCCGATGCTTCGGGCCGTCAATCGGTCGATCCGGTGGAAGGTAGCGGCTTCACGCTCGAAGCCGATCTGGTGATCAAGGCGTTGGGGTTCGATCCTGAAAACCTGCCGTCCTTGTGGGATGTCCCGGGCCTCGAAGTCAGCCGCTGGGGCACCGTGAAGGTAAAGGCGTTCAGCTTCATGACCGCCCTTCCCGGCGTGTTCGCGGCGGGCGACATCGTGCGCGGCGCCAGCCTGGTGGTGTGGGCGATCCGCGATGGGCGCGACGCGGCCGAGGCGATCAAGCACTATCTGGCCGCGAAAGTTTCCGGCCAATCCACCCAAGCAGCTGCGGAGTGACACCAATGAATAATTTTGTAGCAGACTGGGACGCGAACGTTGCAAGACTCGAGGGCACCTATGACCCTTCGCAGGAACACGATGCCTGCGGCGTGGGTCTGGTGGCGGCGCTCGACGGCAAAAAGCGCCGCGACGTGGTGGTGGCCGGCATCGATGCGCTGCGCGCCTTGTGGCACCGCGGCGCCGTGGACGCCGACGGCAAAACCGGCGACGGCGCCGGGATTCACATCGAGATTCCACAAGATTTCTTCATCGAGGCGGTCGAACGTGGCGGCGATACGGTGGCGTTCGGCAAATTGGCCGTGGGCATGGTGTTTTTGCCGAAAACAGATTTCGGCGCGCAGGAACGCTGCCGCCAGATCGTGGAAACCGAAATTCTCAATTTCGGTTATGCCATCTACAGTTGGCGTCAGGTTCCCATCGACGTATCCGTGATCGGCGAAAAGGCCAACGCAACGCGGCCCGAAATCGAACAAATCCTGATCCGCAATTCGCGCGGCAGCAACGACGACGATTTCGAGCGCGATCTGTATGTCATCCGCCGCCGCATCGAAAAAGCGGTGATCGTGGCACAGATCGGCGAATTTTATATCTGCTCGCTGTCGTGCCGTTCGATCATCTACAAAGGCATGTTCCTGGCGGAAAGCCTGACCGAATTCTATCCCGATCTGCTCGACGAGCGCTTCATCAGCCGCTTTGCGATCTATCATCAGCGTTACAGCACCAACACTTTCCCCACCTGGAAACTCGCGCAGCCGTTCCGCATGTTGGCGCATAACGGCGAAATCAACACGGTCGCCGGCAACATCAACTGGATGAAAAGCCACGAAACACGGCTGGAATCCGAAGAACTGGCCGGCTATATAGAAGACATCAAGCCCGTGGTGCAGGCGGGCGGTTCGGATACCGCCACACTCGATAACGTGTTCGAGCTTCTGGTGCGTTCCGGGCGCGATGCGCCGATGGCCAAGGCATTGATGATCCCGGCCTCGATCGGCCAGGAAAGCTCGATGAAGCAATCGCATCGCGACATGTTCAATTATTGCAACGCCGTGATGGAACCATGGGATGGCCCCGCCGCCGTGGCCGCCACCGACGGGCGTTGGGTGATCGCCGGGCTTGATCGCAATGGCCTGCGCCCGTTGCGCTATACCATCACCCGCGACGCCATGCTGATCGTTGGTTCGGAAACCGGCATCGTAAAGCTGGATGATTCGATTGTATTGGAAAAAGGCCGCGTCAGCCCAGGCCAGATGATCGCCGTCGATCTGAACCATGCGCGCTTCTATCACGATGAAGAACTGCGCGATGTGATGGCCGCCCGCAAGCCTTACGGTGAATGGACCAAGCGCATCATCCAAATCGACGCCATCGTGCGCGCCGACGCCACCGAAGCGGCACAATTCGAACCCGACGAATTGCGCCGCCGCCAATTGGCGGTTGGCAACACGCTTGAAGAACTCGAAATGATTCTGCATCCGATGGTCGAGGATGCCCAAGAGGCCACGGGCTCGATGGGCGATGACACGCCGCTGGCCGTGCTGTCGGAAAAATTCCGCGGCCTGCATCATTATTTCCGCCAGGCCTTTGCCCAGGTCACCAATCCGCCGATCGACAGTTTGCGCGAATCGGCGGTGATGTCGCTTAAGACCCGTCTGGGCAATTTGGGCAACGTGCTCGACGAAGACAGCGAACAATGCAATTTGTTGCAGTTGAACAGCCCGGTGTTGTCCAACGCCGAATTTAACGCCATGCGCGCCTTCATGGGCGCTTCGGCCTGTCTGGTGGATTGCACCGTCGATGTGGTGGACGGCGAGATCGATCTGCAGGCCGCCATCCGCCGCATTCGCGTCGAAGCCGAGGAAGGCGTGCGGGCCGGTTGCACCCATGTGATCCTGACAGACGAATTCCAAAACGCCGACCGCGCCGCCATCCCGATGATACTGGCCACGGGGGCGGTGCATACGCATCTGGTGCGTTCGTCGTTGCGCACTTTCACCAGCCTGAACGTGCGTTCGGGCGAGTGCATGGACGTGCATAATTTCGCCGTATTGATCGGCGTCGGCGCCACCACGGTGAATGCCTATCTGGCGCAGGAATCGATCGCCGATCGCCATCGTCGCGGTTTGTTCGGCAATCTTTCGCTGAAAGACTGCGTGCAGCGTTATCGCAAGGCGATCGACAAGGGCTTGCTCAAGGTCATGTCGAAGATGGGAATTTCCGTCGTCTCGTCTTATCGCGGCGGCTATAATTTCGAGGCGATCGGCCTGTCGCGGGCGTTGGTGGCGGAATTCTTCCCCGGCATGCAATCGCGTATTTCCGGCATCGGCCTCAGCGGCATTGCACGCAAATTGCTGGAACTGCACAAGATCGCCTGGACGCCCGAAATGGCCACGCTGCCGGTCGGCGGGTTCTATAAAATGCGCCGCCGTGGCGAAACCCATGCCTTTGACGCCAGCCTGATGCACACGCTGCAAACCGCCGTGGCAACCGACAGTTTTGAAACCTATCAGCGTTATGCCCGCGGCGTGCGCAAACTGCCGCCGGTGGCGCTGCGCGACTTGCTCGATTTCCGCTATGACAAAGCAAAATCGATCCCGGTCGACGAAGTCGAGAGCATCACCGAAATTCGCAAACGGCTGATCGCTCCGGGTATTTCGCTCGGCGCCCTCAGCCCCGAAGCGCATGAAACCTTGTCGATTGCGATGAACCGCATCGGCGCGCGTTCAGAC
>JAJZHU010000001.1 GCA_021798375.1 Pseudomonadota bacterium
TTGCACCTGCGTCACCGTGTCCATGGTCACCGAGACGATAATCATCAGACTGGTGCCGCCAAGATAAAACGAGGTGTTGTAGTGTTCCATCATGATCTCGGGCACCAACACCACCAAAACCAGATAGCCCGCACCGATGAACGACAAACGGCCCAGCACGCGATCGAAATATTCCGCCGTGGCCGATCCGGGACGGATGCCGGGGATAAACCCGCCATTTTTCTTCAGATTCTCCGCCGTCTCCTCGGGGTTGAACACCACCGCCGTGTAGAAGAACGTGAAGAAAATGATCAGCGCGGCGTAAAGAGTTAGATAGAGGATCGTGCCGCGCCCCAGCAAAGACGAAATCGTCGTCGCCCAACCATAGCCGTGATTGGCCGCCAAACTGGCGATACCGCCCGGAATCACCAGCAACGAACTGGCGAAAATCGGCGGAATCACGCCCGAGACGTTCACCTTCAGCGGCATATGCGTGCTGTCGCCGCCGTAAACCTTATTGCCGACCTGACGTTTCGGATATTGCACCAACACGCGCCGCTGCGCGCTTTCCATGAATACCACAAACGCGATCACACCCGCCGCCATCGCCGCGAACATGAAAATCGCCGCACCGGAAATGCCGCCAGTGCGACCCAATTCCAGCAGCGACGCCACCGAATTGGGCAAGTTGGCGACGATGCCGGCCATGATGATCAGGCTGGAGCCATTGCCGACACCGCGCGCGGTGATCTGCTCGCCGATCCACATCAAGAACACCGTGCCGCCCACCAAGGTGACAACACAGGTCAGCCGAAAGAAGAACCCTGGATTCAGCACCGCGCCGTTCTGCGATTCAAGCCCGATCGCCACACCATAAGCCTGGAAGATCGCGATCAACACGGTGAGGTAGCGGGTATATTGATTAAGCTTCATCCGGCCCGAATCGCCCTCTTTTTTGAGCGTCTCGAGGGCCGGCACCGCCGAAGTCATCAACTGGATAATGATGCTGGCGCTGATGTAGGGCATGATCGCCAAGGCAAATACGGTCATGCGACGCAAGGCGCCGCCGGTAAACATGTCGAACATGCCCAGCAATCCGCCGCCGGCACGGGTCATCAGCCCGGCCATCACCGACGCATCAATGCCCGGAACCGGAACATAGGTGCCCAAACGATAGATGATCAACGCCCCCAGGGTGAACCACAGCCGCTTGTGCAGTTCGGTCGCCTTTGAAAAGGAGCCGAGGCTCATATTTGCCGCAAGCTGTTCAGCCGCCGAAGCCATGCCATCACCCGGTTGGTCGTTAAATCAGAGATAGATAACGCAGAAGCGGGAACGAGACCAGAGGCTCTGCCCCCTGGCCCCCGCCGAGGCCAGAAACCTCATTTACTTTCGTGCGAGACTGGCAGGGGCAAAACCCCCGCCCCGTCTTCACTCTGCCTTCGCCACCAACGTCGTCACCGTGCCGCCGGCCGCTTCGATCGCGGCAATGGCCGTGGCCGAGGCGCCCGAGACGGTGATCGTCACGGCGCGGGTGATTTCACCCCGGTTCAACAAACGCACGCCGGCAACTTTCGAGCCGCGGACCAGGCCCGCGAGCGCCAAAGTTTCCTCGGTGATCGGCTGGCCGGCGTCGATGCGACCGGTCTCGATCGCCGCGTTCAGCGTGCCAACGTTCAGCGGTGCATATTCCTTGCGGAAAATATTGTTGAAACCACGCTTTGGCAAACGCCGATAGATCGGGAGCTGACCGCCCTCGAACCCATTCAGCGACACGCCTTCGCGAGCCTTCTGACCCTTTACACCCTTGCCCGAGGTCTTGCCTTTGCCCGAACCGATACCACGGCCCAGACGCTTCGACTTCAGATGCGCGCCAGCATTGTCGCGCAATTCGTTCAGCTTCATAGCAAACTCCTTCCCGCCGAAACCCCCTTCGGGATTAGGACAGCTCCTCCACCTTAATCAGATGGGCAACCTTGCGGATCATGCCGCGCACCGAGGGAGTATCTTCCAACTCACGGGTACGACGCACCTTGTTCAACCCAAGCCCGATCAGCGTTTCACGCTGGCCAGGCAAGCGACCGGCGACCGAAGCCACCTGCGTCACGCGGACTTTTTTGCCGTCAGACACTGGCTTCCTCCGTTGCGACTTCGCGCTTGCCAAGGATGTCGGAAACTTTCTTGCCGCGGCGCGCTGCAACCGAGCGAGGGCTCGCGCAACGTTCCAGAGCAGCGAAAGTCGCCTTCACCATGTTATGCGGGTTGCGGCTGCCGATGCACTTGGCCACCACGTCGCCCACGCCCAAGGTTTCGAGCACGGCGCGCATCGGGCCGCCCGCAATGATCCCTGTGCCGGGATCAGCCGCGCGCAGCACCACTTCGCCAGCGCCATATGTCCCGTGGACATCATGATGCAACGTGCGGCCTTCCTTCATCGGCACCCGGATCAACGCGCGCTTGGCGCGTTCGGTTGCCTTGCGGATCGCTTCAGGAACTTCGCGCGCCTTGCCAGCGCCATAGCCCACACGACCCTTCTGGTCGCCAACCACCACCAACGCGGCAAAAGCGAAACGACGACCGCCCTTTACCACCTTGGCCACGCGGTTGATCGTCACCAGCTTGTCGATCAGATCGTCACCGGGCTCGCGCTCGCGGTCACGATCGCGTCCACCGCGACCACCACCTTGGCCTTCTCTCGGTTCACGTGCCATTACTGTTCCCCTTAGAAGGCCAAGCCGCTTTCGCGGGCGGCTTCGGCCAACGCTTGCACGCGGCCATGATAGAGATAAGACCCACGGTCAAACACCACCGCCGTCACACCAGCAGCAACCGCACGTTCCGCCACCAATTTGCCCACTGCCGTAGCAGCGGCCTTGTCGGCGCCCGTGCGCAACGCGGTGCGCAGACCCTTGTCGAGCGACGATGCGGTGGCGAGAGTCACGCCATTCACGTCATCGATGATTTGGGCATAGATATGCTTGCCAGACCGGAACACAGAAAGACGCGGACGCCCGCCAGCCTTCTTGCGCAGTTGGAAACGCAGACGATCGCGCCGACGCTCCCGCAATTCGAGATTTGCGCTCATTACTTCTTCTTGCCTTCCTTGCGCCGGATCGTCTCGTTGTCATAGCGAACGCCCTTGCCCTTATAGGGCTCGGGGCCACGGAAGCCACGGATTTCCGCGGCCACTTGACCAACCTGGCGCTTGTCGATGCCTTCAACCTTCACCGAAGTCGGCTTCTCGCACGAGATCTTGATGCCTTCCGGGATCGGGTAAACCACGTCATGCGAATAACCGAGCTGCAAAACCAGGTTTGCGCCCTGCACCGCCGCACGATAACCGGTGCCGTTGATTTCCATCGACTTGGAGTAGCCGACCGAAACCCCCTTGACCATCGCAGCCACCAGCGAACGTGTGGTTCCCCACATCATGCGCGCCTGCGCTTCCTTGGTCTTGGGTGCAACGCTGATCTTGCTGCCCTCGATCACGGTATCGACATATTCGGTCAGTTGCAGCTTTTGCTCGCCCAGCTTGCCCTTAACCACGAGCACGCCCTCGACGATCGATGCTTGCACACCGGCCGGAATTTCCACGGGATATTTGCCTACACGCGACATAATGAATTCCCCCTTAGAAGACGCGGCAAAGCACTTCGCCGCCAACATTGGCAGCGCGTGCTTCAGCGTCAGAGAGAACTCCGCGCGGTGTGCTCAGGATCGAGATCCCGAGCCCGGCATAGACCCGCGGCAATTCCTTGATTTTGGAATAGACGCGACGGCCCGGTTTGCTGATGCGGGTGATTTCCTTGATCACCGGCTCGCCTTCATTGTATTTCAACTCAACGCGGAGTTGAGACACGCCGGCGCGCAGCTCTTGGGTCGAATAGCCACGGATGAAACCTTCGCGCTTCAAGACTTCCAGCACATTCGCACGCAAGTGCGAAGCGGGAGAAACGCAGGATGTATGGCGAGCACGTTGCGCATTACGAATGCGGGTCAACAGATCGCCCAACGGATCGGAGAGTGACATGGTTCTGTCCCCTTACCAGCTCGACTTAACCATGCCCGGGATTTGCCCGGAGCTGGCCAGATCACGTAGTGCAATACGGCACAGCTTGAATTTGCGATAGTTCGCGCGCGGGCGGCCGGTCAGCTCGCAGAGCAGGCGAACCCGCACCTTGGCGCCGTTACGCGGCAATTCCGCCAGCTTGATGGTGGCATCAAACCGGTCTTCCACCGGCAGGCTGCGATCCATCACGATCTCTTTCAGCGTCGCACGCTTCGCACTATCGCGCTTGGCGTACGCAATCCGCTTGTTATTGCGGTTGACCGAAGATTTCTTGGCCATCCTGTCTTTACCCTCCGGAACCTGTCGGGCTCTCCCGACGGTTTTCCAAATCATCCATTAACGCTAAAGCGCATTCTTTCGAAAACGCCATCATTCGAACGCGAGCGCGCCAGATACCTTAAACGAACGGAATGTCAAAGCATTTAAGCAATGCCTTGGCTTCCGCGTCAGTCTTGGCAGTGGTCACGAACACGATATCCATGCCGCGAATGTCGCCCACTTTTTCATAGGCGATTTCCGGGAACATGATTTGTTCCTTGAGCCCCATGGCGAAATTGCCGCGGCCATCAAAGCCGGTGCCTTTCACGCCACGGAAATCGCGAACGCGCGGCAACGCAATGGTCACCAAACGATCGAGGAATTCATACATCCGGGCCTTGCGCAGCGTAACCTTGCAGCCAATCGGCAAGCCTTCGCGGATTTTGAAACCCGCGATGGCCTTCTTGGCCACGGTCTTGACCGGCTTCTGGCCCGCGATCAACGTCAATTCGGCAACCGCCGAATCGAGCTTTTTCTGGTCGCCGGCGGCTTCGCCAACGCCCATGTTGATCACGATCTTTTCCAGCTTGGGAACCTGCATCACGTTCGTATAACCGAACTCGGCTTGCAGGGCCGCGCGCACGCTGTCGTGATAACGCTTCAGCAGGCGGGGTTGAACAGTGCTGTCTTCCATGACCGCCTCCTTTAACCTTCAACCGCTTCGCCGCTGATCTTGGCGACACGAACCTTGCGGCCGTCGTCAAGAACACGGAAGCCAACCTTGGTCGGCTTGTCGGTCTTGGGATCGATCAAAGCGAGATTCGAAAGATGAATCGTCGCTTCGATGCTGATGATGCCGCCCTGCTGGTTATAGCCGGAGGCTTTCTGATGATGCTTGGCGATATTCACGCCCTGAACCACCGCGCGGTTGTCGGCCGGGATCACGCGGAGAACTTCGCCGCGTTTGCCCTTGTCGGAACCGGTGATGACCAGAACTTTATCGCCCTTTTTGATACGCGCGGCCATGATTAGAGGACCTCCGGCGCCAGGCTGATAATCTTCATGAACTTCTTGCCGCGCAACTCGCGCACGACCGGCCCGAAGATACGGGTGCCGATCGGCTCGCGCTGCTTGTTGATCAGCACGGCCGCATTGCGGTCGAACCGGATCGCGCTTCCGTCGGCGCGGCGCACCGGATAGGAAGTACGCACAACCACCGCCTGGTGGACGTCGCCCTTCTTCACCTTGCCGCGCGGAATCGCTTCCTGGATCGCAACCACGATCACGTCGCCGACCGAGGCGGTTTTACGCTTGGAGCCGCCCAGCACCTTGATGCACTGCACCCGTCGAGCGCCGGAATTATCGGCCACGTCCAGGTTGGTCTCGGGATGGATCATTTTCTACCTTCCCCTCAAGCTTGAACGGCGACGGCGGCAGCGGCGGTATTCTCGCCATTGCGTTCGATCACGGTCCAGGTCTTGCGCTTACTGATCGGCGGGCATTCCTCGATACGCACGAGGTCGCCGACCTTGCAGATGTTGTTTTCGTCATGCGCCGCATACTTCTTCGAGCGGCGAATGAATTTCTTATAAAGAGGATGGATGATCCGACGTTCGACGGAGACCGTTACGGTCTTGTCCATCTTATCGCTCACCACCCGCCCCGCGAGCACGCGCTTTGGCATTGCCCTCTACTCCTTAGGACAGAGCGGCGGAGCTTTGTTTCTCCGCCAGAATCGTCTTTACCTGAGCGATCTCGCGGCGCACCTTACGCACACGACCCACCCCTTCGGTTTGGCCAGTTGCGCGCTGGAAACGCAGATTAAACTGCTCCTTGCGCAACTCTACCAACAACACATTCAGATCATCCGGCGATTTGGCCCGGATGTCAGCAATTTTTGCCATCTCAGGCCTCCCCGATGCGGGTGATGAACTTGGTCTTGATCGGCAACTTCGCCGCGCCAAGCTCCAATGCATGGCGCGCCAGTTCGCTCGACACGCCGTCGATCTCGAACATGATGCGGCCCGGCTTCACCTTGGCCACCCAAAATTCGGGAGAACCCTTGCCAGAGCCCATGCGGACTTCGGCAGGCTTGGTCGATACCGGCAGATCCGGAAAAATCCGGATCCACACGCGGCCGGCGCGCTTCATGGCACGGGTGATCGCGCGGCGAGCCGACTCGATCTGACGCGCGGTGATGCGCTCGGGCTGCAAAGCCTTGAGGCCGAACGCGCCGAAATTCAGCGCGGTGCCGCCCTTGGCCATACCGTGAATCCGGCCCTTGTGAGCCTTGCGGAATTTGGTCCGTTTGGGGGAAAGCATCTGTTTCGATCCTTAACGCTGCGGCGCCTGTTCGGCGGCCCGGCGATCCTGAGACTGCGGGTCGTGGGTAAGGATCTCGCCTTTGAAGATCCAAACTTTGACACCGCACGTGCCATAGGTCGTCTTGGCCGTCGCAACACCGTAATCAATGTCGGCACGAAGCGTGTGCAAGGGCACCCGACCTTCGCGATACCACTCAACGCGGGCAATTTCCGCGCCACCCAAACGACCACCGCAATTGATGCGGATGCCCTGGGCGCCCAAACGCATCGCCGATTGCACCGCCCGCTTCATCGCGCGGCGGAACGCAACGCGGCGTTCCAGCTGTTGGGCGATATTTTCGGCCACCAGCTTCGCGTCGATTTCCGGCTTGCGGATTTCAACGATGTTCAAGGACACTTCGGCTTTCGCCTGCTTGGTCAGGTCGCGGCGCAGCGCGTCGATGTCCTGGCCCTTCTTGCCGATCACCACGCCCGGACGGGCGGCATAGATCGTAACACGGGGTTTCTTGGCGGGGCGTTCGATCACCACACGCGAAACACCGGCGCCAGACAGCTTTTTGCGCAGATATTCACGCAAGGACATGTCGTCGTGCAGCAGCTTGGCATAGTCTTTTTCCGCGTACCAGCGGCTATCCCAAGTGCGATTGATGCCGAGCCTTAGCCCAATCGGATTAACTTTGTGACCCATCGGTTTACGCCTTCTGCTCGGCTGCGGTTGCGTCAGGAGCGGCTTCCGCCACTTCGGCAACGACGATCTTCAGATTCGACAGCCACTTCTCGATGCGGGCCGAACGGCCGCGGCCACGGGCGTGGAAGCGACGCATCACCACGGCGCGGCCGACTTCGACACGCGCGACCACCAGACGATCAACGTCGAGCTGATGGTTGTTTTCCGCGTTGGCGACGGCGCTTTCCAGTGCCTTTTTCACTTCCTGGGCAATACGGCGCTTGCTGAATGCAAGAGTCGCAACCGCCTTGGAAGCAGGTTGATTGCGAATCAACCCGGCAACGAGATTCAGCTTGCGGGGGCTAACCCGCATATTGCTCACAACGGCCTGAGCTTCGGTTTCGGCCACCGAGCGGGGGTATTTTGGCTTGCTCATCTTAGCCCCGCTTCGCTTTTTTGTCGGACGAATGGCCCGTGAAGGTGCGCGTCGGCGAGAACTCGCCAAACTTGTGACCGACCATATTTTCGGTCACCTGCACCGGCAGGAACTTGTGGCCATTGTAAACGCCAAACACCAAACCGACGAATTGCGGCATGATCGTCGAGCGGCGCGACCAGATCTTGATGATCTCGTTGCGGCTCGAAGAGCGAGCGGCTTCGGCCTTGTTAAGCAAGTACCCGTCAACGAACGGGCCTTTCCATACGGAACGAGCCATGGATTAGCCCTTCCCTTTGTTGCGACGGCGAATAATAAGGCTGTCCGTGCGCTTGTTGACCCGAGTCTTGTAGCCCTTGGTCGGCTTGCCCCACGGGGTAACCGGGTGACGACCCCCCGAAGTACGGCCTTCACCACCACCGTGCGGATGATCCACTGGGTTCATCACGACACCGCGGTTATGAGGACGACGGCCCAGCCAACGGCTGCGACCTGCCTTGCCGATATGCTCGTTCATCTTGTCCGGATTGGACACGGCGCCAACGGTGGCCATGCATTCCGCACGAACGACGCGCAATTCGCCCGAACCCAACTTGATCTGAGCATAGCCCGAATCCTTGCCCACCAATTGGGCGTAGGTTCCGGCCGAACGTGCAATCTTGCCGCCCGCGCCTTGCTTGAGTTCAATGTTGTGAACGATCGTGCCAACGGGGATCCCGGACAAAGGCATCGCATTGCCCGGCTTGATATCCACGCGCGCACCCGCCACAACCACATCGCCTTCCTTCAGGCGCTGCGGAGCCAGGATGTAGCTCAATTCGCCATCAGCGTACTTGATCAGCGCGATGAAGGCGGTGCGGTTCGGATCATATTCCAAACGCTGCACTGTGGCCGGCACGTCGAACTTGCGACGCTTGAAATCGACCAGGCGATAGGTTTGCTTGTGTCCGCCGCCACGAAACCGGACGGTGGTACGACCATGGTTGTTGCGTCCGCCCGAGTGGCTCTTGCCCTCGGTCAGACCCTTGACCGGCTTACCTTTCCACAGACCTGCGCGCGAAACGAGAATCGTGCCGCGCAGGCTGGGGGTAACCGGGTTGAAATGCTTTAATGCCATATTCCGAACCCCGCCTTACGCCAGACCGGTGGAGAGATCGATCGTCTGGCCGGCCTCAAGCGAGACATAGGCCTTTTTGACGTCCGAACGCACACCAGGGCGACCCTTGAAACGCTTGGTCTTGCCCTTGGTCACCAACGTATGAACGCTGGTCACCTTTACACCGAACAAAGTCTCCACAGCCTTTTTGATCTCGGGCTTGGAGGAGTCGATGGCGACCCGGAACACAACCTGGTTCTTCTCCGAGAGGGCAGTCGCCTTCTCGGTGATCACCGGCGTGCGGATCATGTTATACATCGCCTCTTTGCTCATCGAGGCGGCGCGTGCATGCGCAAAACGTGCCTTGCCGCTCATGCTGCTTCTCCCACACCAACGACGCCAAGACGATCGGCCAATGCCGCGATGCCAGCGGTGGTGACTACCAACACATCATGCTTGATGATGTCATAGACATTGGCGCCCACGCTGGGCAGCGCATCGATGTAGGGCAGATTGGCGCAAGCGCGCAGAAAGCCCTCATCCACGGTTGCATCCACGATCAGCGCCGATGTCCAACCCAGCAGCTTCAGTTGGGCGGCCAAATCCTTGGTCTTGCCCGAAGAAGTTGCCTGATCCAGCACCACCAGCTTGCCTTCATGGGCCTTTTGCGACAGTGCCGCAATCAGACCCAGACGACGCACTTTCTTGGGCAGGTCATAGCCATGGCTGCGCACAACCGGCCCATGAACCACGCCGCCGGTGCGATACTGCGGAGCGCGCAGCGAGCCCTGACGCGCATTGCCCGTGCCCTTTTGCTTGAACGGCTTGCGGGTCGTGCCCGAAACTTCGCCCATGCCCTTCACCTTGTGGTTGCCGGAGCGGCGCTTTGCCAACTGCCATTGCACCACACGCGCCATGATATCGCTGCGCAGCGGAGCGGCAAAGATCTCGTCGGGAAGCGCAAATGTGCCCGCGCTGCCGTTGTCGAGTGTCTTGATCTCGATGTCCATCTTTGCTGTCCTTAACCCACGAGACCGGCTGGATACGGGGCCGTATCCGGACGTGCGATCTTGATCGCGTCGCGCACCAGAATATAGGTGCCGGCCGAACCCGGAACCGCGCCCTTGATGAAGACGAGGCCGCGGGCTGCATCGACAGCCGCGATCTCGACATTCAAAGTGGTCACGCGATCCTGGCCCATATGACCGGCCATCTTCTTATTCTTAAACGTCTTGCCGGGATCCTGACGGTTACCCGTCGAACCCAAAGAGCGATGGCTGACCGAAACGCCGTGGCTCGCTTCCAAACCGGCAAAATTCCAGCGCTTCATACCGCCCTGGAAGCCCTTGCCTTTGGTGGTGCCACAGACATCGACCTTTTGGCCAACGACAAAATGTTCGGCCGAGAGCGTGGCGCCCACTTCCAGCAGCGCATCAGCGGCCACTGGAAATTCCACGAGCTTCATCTTCGGCTCGATCTTGGCGGCCGCGTATTGGCCTTTGACGGGATTGGTCACGTTCTTCACCTTGGCCGTGCCCCACCCGAGCTGGACGGCGGTGTAGCCATCCTTTTCGAGGGTGCGCGCGGCCACCACTTGCACCTTGTCAAGGTGCAAGACGGTGACGGGAACGTGCGTCCCATCTTCTTTGAAAAGCCGGGTCATCCCGAGCTTCTTAGCGATTAATCCGGTGCGCATAGGTGGGCGGCTTTCAGATCTTGATCTCGACGTCCACACCGGCCGCCAGATCGAGCTTCATCAGCGCGTCAACGGTTTGCGGTGTGGGGTCAACGATGTCGAGAAGCCGGCGATGAGTCCGAATTTCGAACTGTTCGCGGCTTTTCTTGTCCACGTGCGGCGAGCGGTTCACCGTGAAACGCTCGATGTTGGTCGGCAGCGGGATCGGTCCACGGACGCGAGCACCCGTACGCTTCGCGGTGTTCACGATCTCCTTGGTGCTGTTATCCAGCACGCGGTGATCGTACGCCTTGAGGCGAATGCGAATATTTTGGCTATCCATCGTATGGGTCTTCCGAGTCTCGTGAACCGATTTAACTGCTTGTAGTCCAGGCCAGAAATTTTAGGCCGTGATGCTGGCAACCACGCCGGCGCCGACCGTGCGGCCACCTTCGCGGATAGCAAAACGCAAACCTTCGTCCATGGCGATCGGGTTGATCAGCTCAACATCGACCGACACGTTGTCGCCAGGCATAACCATTTCCACATTTTCCGGCAGCGTGACGATGCCCGTCACGTCGGTGGTGCGGAAGTAGAATTGCGGACGATAGTTGGTGAAGAACGGGGTGTGACGACCGCCTTCTTCCTTCGTCAAGATATAGGCTTCGGCCTTGAACTTGGTGTGCGGGGTGATCGAACCCGGCTTTGCCAAAACCTGGCCGCGTTCCACGTCCTCACGCTTTGTGCCGCGCAGCAGGGCGCCGATGTTGTCGCCGGCTTGCCCTTGGTCGAGCAGCTTGCGGAACATTTCAACGCCGGTCACGATGGTCTTCACGGTCGGACGGATGCCGACGATTTCGACTTCTTCGCCAACCTTCACAACGCCGCGTTCCACACGACCGGTCACCACGGTGCCGCGGCCCGAGATCGAGAACACGTCTTCGATCGGCATCAGGAACGGACGATCGATCGGACGATCCGGCTGCGGGATATATTCGTCCACAGCCTTCATCAGCGCAATGATCGCGTCGTGGCCGATTTCCGGGGTCTTGTTTTCCAGCGCCGCAACAGCCGAACCCTTGATGATGGGGATATCATCGCCGGGGAAGCCATAGGAGGTCAGCAATTCGCGCAGCTCAAGCTCGACCAGTTCGACCAGCTCGGGGTCGGCCAGATCCATCTTGTTCAGGAACACGACCAGAGCAGGCACGCCGACCTGGCGTGCGAGCAGGATGTGTTCGCGGGTTTGCGGCATCGGGCCATCGGCGGCCGAGCAAACCAGAATCGCGCCGTCCATCTGCGCCGCGCCGGTGATCATGTTCTTCACATAATCGGCGTGGCCAGGGCAATCGACGTGCGCATAGTGGCGGTTCTTGGTTTCATATTCGACGTGAGCCGTCGAAATCGTGATCCCGCGAGCCCGTTCTTCCGGCGCTTTGTCGATTTGGTCGTATGCGGTGAATGTGGCGCCGCCGGATTCGGCCAGCACCTTGGTGATCGCCGCCGTCAACGAGGTCTTGCCATGGTCAACGTGACCAATGGTGCCGATGTTGCAGTGCGGTTTGTTGCGTTCGAACTTAGACTTGGCCATCGTCGTCTCTCCGTCGCCCTGGAATAGAGGGTGGGGGTGGGTTTAAATGGGTTACCAGCGATAATGGCTGAAGGCTTTGTTTGCCTCGGCCATCCGATGAGTGTCCTCGCGCTTCTTCACCGCCGCACCACGGTTATTCACCGCGTCCATCAGCTCGTTCGAGAGGCGATCTTCCATCGTGTGTTCGCCGCGCTTGCGCGAGGCGTCGATGATCCAACGAATCGCCAAAGCCTGGCGGCGATCCGTGCGGACTTCGACCGGAACCTGGTAGGTCGCACCGCCAACACGGCGGCTGCGCACTTCCACGGCCGGCTTAACATTGTCCAGCGCCTCATGGAACATGCGCACCGGATCAGCCGCACTGCCGCCGCGCTTTTTCAGCACTTCCAGGGCACCGTAAACGATGCCTTCGGCAGCAGACTTCTTACCATCATACATCAGCGCGTTCATAAAACGAGTGATGACGATATCGCCGAACTTGGCGTCCGGCAGGATTTCGCGCTTTTCCGCGCGGTGACGACGGCTCATATGTCCCGTCTCCCTTACTTCGGCCGCTTGGCGCCGTAAAGCGAACGACGCTTACGGCGTTTCGGAAGGCCCTGTGTATCAAGCACGCCGCGCAGAATGTGATAACGAACGCCCGGCAAATCCTTCACGCGGCCGCCACGGATCAGCACAACACTGTGTTCCTGGAGGTTGTGACCCTCGCCGGGGATGTAGCTCACCACTTCGAAGCCATTGGTCAAACGAACCTTGGCCACCTTGCGCAGCGCCGAGTTCGGCTTCTTCGGAGTGGTGGTATAGACGCGCGTGCAAACGCCACGCTTTTGCGGGCAGCCTTGCAGAGCAGGCACCTTGTTGCGCGCCTTGCGGGGTTCGCGCCCCTGGGCAATCAGCTGGTTAATGGTCGGCATAGACCTCGTTCCGATCCGTGAGCTAGCAGTCAGTGAGTTGGCCTTAGCAACCTTTGCACGCTTGGCTATCCCACAGACAATTCCCGCACCGGATGTTTCCATCCTGCGGGTCATTCCGGCATCCGGCCTAAGGTCGCCCAATTCAAAGAGCAACGGTGCCGCACACGTCGTGCCTGCGAAGACAACCAACCGCCACAAAAGTGGGGTCGGCCGAGGGGGCGGAACCTAGGGGGGGAATGAAGTCGAGTCAAGCACTGATAAAGCGGGCAGCCAGATAAAAATGTCAGGGGCGGCATATGAAAGATCCGGGCGGTTATGAAGTTCGCCGATTCGCGGGCGACACACAGAGGTCGATCCAGATGCTTGCGCGATCTAATTGATAAGGTTGCATAAAATACGGTGCCGTGGCCGACCCGGCGGCATGGGGTGGCGGCTTATGGGGCTGGGGGGCGGATTCGCGGACGCTTGGAATAAGGCGGGCCGCCACCGCATCACTTACTATCTTAATATGCAACATCCCGCTTACGCGGCTTCTTGGTTGCCTTCGCGTGAGCCCGCCAGCGCGAGCAGACGAATAATAGCACGCCACCTTGACATTATATAACGATATGCTATTTATCGCCCTGATGAAAACGGTCACTCTTACCGCCGAAGCAATCAAGGCCCTGAAACGCCACACCAACATGGCCGCGCGCATCATCAAGGCCATGAACGAATACGCAACTGGCGAGGGCGCCCACGCCAACCGTGTGACGGCCCTCAAAGGCTCCTCTGCCTTGCGCCTGCGGGTGGGGGATTACCGGGTGATCTTCGAGGAAACCGACACAAACATCACCGTCACCGATCTCGGCCCCCGCGGCGATATTTACGACTGAGAGAGAAAACCATGACTATTCAAACTTTTACCACCCCATCCGGCGATAAGATGGTGGTGCTGCCCCAGGCCGAATACCAAGATTTGATCGACGCATATAATCACGCGATCGCCATGCGCGATATCGCCGCCGGCAATCTCGAAACCCTCACCACCGAAGAGGCCCTCGCCTACGTGGCCGAAACCTCGCCATTGCGCTTCTGGCGTCACAAGCGCGGCCTGTCCCAAGCGGCACTGGCCTCGCAGGTGGGCATTTCCCAGGCCTATCTGGCGCAAATCGAGACCGGCGTGCGGGCCGGCGACGTACCACTGTGCGCCAAACTCGCCAAAACGCTGCGGATCCGCATGGAAGACCTGGTGATAGATTAATCGCGCCGCCACCCCCTCCGCTCGATTCGCAAAAACTTTCCCTTCTTGGGGACGAATCGGAAGATTCTTCCTCCCCACCCGGTCTTGCCTCTGGACTCTGCTTGCAATCCCGCCTATACGCCCCGGCTCAATCGGAACGCGGGAGATTTATCTCTCGGCCTTCGCATGTGGCGAAGGTTGCTGGAGCAAATCATTTGCACCGCGGTCCCTAGGTCAACAGGAGCCTGGGATATGGCGAAGAAGATCGTCGGCTATATCAAGCTACAAATTCCGGCGGGCAAGGCGAATCCTTCGCCGCCGGTCGGCCCCGCGCTGGGTCAACGCGGCTTGAACATTATGGCCTTCTGCAAAGAATTCAATGCGCTGACCGCGAACATGGAACCCGGCATGCCGGTTCCCATCGTGATCACCGCGTTTGGTGACCGCACTTTCACCTTCATCACCAAGACGCCGCCGAACAGCTACTTCCTCAAGAAGGCTGCCGGCATCACCCAGGGATCGACCACCCCGGGCAAGGGCGCGATCGTGGGCAAGGTGACAGTGACACAGCTGCGCGAGATCGCGGCGACCAAGATGAAAAATATGAATGCCAACGATGTGGACGCGGCCGTGAGCATGCTCAAGGGTTCCGCGCGCTCGATGGGCATGACCGTGGTGGAGGGCTGATCATGGCGCACAACAAGCGGCTTGCGGCAGCCTATGCCTCGTTCGACAAAAATAAGGTCTATGCGCTGGCCGAAGCCTTGACCCTGGTGAAGGGCAATGCCCGCGCCAAGTTCGATGAAACCGTCGAAATCTCGATGAATTTGGGCATCGACCCGCGTCACGCCGACCAGATGGTCCGTGGCCTGGTGAGCCTGCCGAACGGCACCGGCAAGACCGTGCGCGTGGGCGTGTTCGCCCGTGGCGCCAAAGCCGACGAAGCCCGTGCCGCCGGCGCGGACGTGGTTGGCGCCGAAGAACTGGCCGAGGCGATTCAAGGCGGGCAGATCGAGTTCGATCGCTGCATCGCGACCCCGGACATGATGGCCTTGGTCGGTCGTTTGGGTAAGATCCTCGGTCCGCGCGGCCTGATGCCGAACCCGAAACTGGGCACCGTGACGATGGATGTTAAGGGCGCCGTTACGGCGGCCAAATCCGGTCAGGTTGAATTCCGCGCCGAAAAGGCCGGGGTGATCCACGCCGGCGTGGGCAAGGCGAGCTTTGGCGACGATGCGCTGTTGGAAAACATCCGCTCCTTTGTCGACGCCATCCAAAAGGCCAAGCCGACCGGCGCCAAGGGCACCTACGTTCAAAAAGTGTCGCTTGGTTCCTCGATGGGACCTGGTGTGCGCGTGGACGTAAGCTCGCTCGCCGGCTAACAGAATTCTTGCGCGGGTTTTCCCGCGCAAGGGCAGGGGATCGCGTGCGACCCCCGATACCTGTCCGAGACCGCTCGCAGCCGCGCACTTGTTCGCAAGTCCGGCTTTAATGGAGGCAACTCCGCGCGCGAAAGACGGGAAAGCCGGGCAATCCTTTTCTTGGGATTGGTTTTCGGTGGTTCCGGCTGATGGACAGGCGAACCGGGATCGAGGCGTTCGCACCAAGGTGGGACGGCTTGATCTCATGGGCAACCCGGCCGAATGCGTTCTGCGCATTTGGTCAATAGGAGACGGTAAGTGGACCGCACGGAAAAGCGAGAATTCGTTGCCTCGCTCGCCCAGGTGTTCGCGAGTACGTCCATGGTTGTCGTCAGCCGCAATGATGGCATGACGGTCGATCAGGTGACGAAACTTCGCGTTCAAATGCGCGCAGCAGGTGCGACTTTCAAGGTCGCTAAAAACCGGCTGGCCCTCATCGCCCTGGATGGGACCCGATTCGAAGGCATCAAGCCCCTGCTGAAGGGACCGACCGCGCTTGCGTGGGCGGCCGACCCTGTGGTGGTGGCCAAGGTTGCCGTCGAGTTCGCCAAGACTTGCGACAAGTTTGTTGTGCTCGGTGGAGCGCTTGGAACTCAGACACTCACTGTGGATGGGATCAAGGCACTCGCAGCACTGCCGTCGCTCAATACGCTGCGTGCTGGCTTTGTGGGGCTGCTTCAAACCCCCGCAACCAGAATCGCGGGTGTGTTGGCGGCGCCGGCAGGACAACTTGCGCGCGTCTTAGGGGCCTACGCCAACAAGGACGAGGCGGCCTGACCGATTTTCGGCAGCATTGTTGAACGCAAATCACCCATTCGCCGTTGCGATGGGGGCTTGCATGGAACCGATACGAGACTAATCTAGGAGACTACAAATGTCTAAATTGCAAAAGCTGGTGGACGAACTCTCCACCTTGACCGTTTTGGAAGCCGCCGAGCTTTCAAAGATGCTCGAAGCGCATTGGGGCGTAAGCGCCGCTGCGCCCGTGGCTGCTGCTGCCGCGGCTCCTGCCGCTGCTGCCGCACCGGTTGAAGAACAAACCGAATTCACCGTGACTCTGACCGCCGCTGGCGAGAAGAAGATCAACGTGATCAAGGAAATCCGCACCATCACCGGCCTGGGCTTGAAAGAAGCCAAGGATCTGGTTGAAGGCGCGCCGAAGGTGGTCAAGGAAGCCGCGTCGAAAGACGAAGCCGCCAAGATCAAGAAGGTCCTCGAAGAAAACGGGGCGACCGTCGAAGTCAAGTAATCCGGTCGCAGCGCTTTGTGCGCTGCGGTTCGATTGGGCTAAAGCGCGGGTGGGAGCCAGTGGTTCCTGCCTGCTGCCGCGTCACCAGAGGGTGAAAACTCTCGCCGGCGCACGGCGTGCCTACCCTGCGGTTCGGGGGTTACGAGTGCGAACCAAGGCAAATTGCGACAAAACATATTGCGGCGATTGGGGCAGACATTGGCAATGAACGCGATCAGCAGGAAATCGTTCACGGGACAGAAGCGCATCCGCAAATCTTTCGGGCGTATCCCCGAAGTGGCGCCGATGCCCAACCTGATCGATGTGCAGCGCTCGAGCTATGAAGGTTTCCTGCAAATGCACGTGCGTCCGGACAACCGGACCAATACGGGCCTGCAGGAAGTATTCAAATCGGTGTTTCCGATCGACGATTTCGCCGGTCGCGGCCGGTTGGAATTCGTCTATTACGAATTGGAAGAACCCAAATACGACGTTGAGGAATGCATTCAGCGCGGCATGACCTATGCCGCGCCCCTGAAGGTGATTCTCCGTCTGATCGTTTGGGATCTCGATGAAGACACCGGCGCGAAATCGATCCGCGACATCAAGGAACAGCCGGTTTACATGGGCGACATGCCGCTCATGACCGACAACGGCACCTTTATCGTCAACGGCACCGAGCGCGTGATCGTAAGCCAGATGCACCGCAGCCCCGGCGTGTTCTTCGATCACGACAAAGGCAAGACGCACTCCAGCGGTAAATATCTGTTCACCGCCCGGGTGATTCCATACCGTGGTTCATGGCTCGATTTCGAATTCGACGCCAAGGATCTGGTCTATGTGCGCATCGATCGCAAGCGCAAGCTGCCGGTCACCACGTTGCTGTATGCGCTGGAAGGTGCCCGCTCGGAAGCATTGCGCGCGGCGCGCGAAGCCAAGGGCGAAGTGTTCGAGCCGCACGAAGTGCGCGGCATGGATCAAGAAGAAATCCTCGCCTATTTCTATGGTCAGGTCGGCTTTACCCGCCGTCCGCAGGGTTGGGCGCGTCCGTTCGACCCCGATGCGTTCCGTGGCATCACGCTGGCCGAGGCTTTGGTCGATGCGCAGACCGGCCTGGTTGTGGCCGAGGCCGGCGCCAAGCTGAACACCCGCACGGTGAAGAAGATTTCCGAAGTCACCAAGGAAGTGCTGGTCGGCCGCGCCGATTTGCTGGGCCGGTTCGTCGCCTATGATCTGGTGAACGAAACCACCGGCGAGATTTACGGCGAAGCGGGCGAGGAACTCACCGAAGCGCGTCTGCTGGCACTTGAAGAGGCCGGCATCACCGAATTGCCGACGCTGGCGGTGGATCAAAGCACCGGCCCGTGGATCCGCAACACGCTGGCGGTCGATAAGAACACCGGCCGCGACGATGCGTTGATCGATGTCTATCGCGTCATGCGCCCCGGCGAGCCGCCGACACCTGAAACCGCCGAAGCCTTGTTCCGCGGCCTGTTCTTCGATGGCGATCGCTATGATCTGTCATCGGTTGGCCGTGTGAAGATGAACATGCGTTTGAATGTCGATGCCGAAGACACGGTTCGCATTCTGCGCAAGGAAGACGTGCTGCGCACCGTGAAGATCCTGGTGGATCTGAAAGACGGCCGCGGCACCATCGACGACATCGACAATCTGGGCAACCGCCGCGTGCGTTCGGTGGGCGAATTGATGGAAAATCAATATCGCCTGGGCCTGCTGCGCATGGAGCGCGCCATCCGCGAGCGCATGGGGTCGGTGGATATCGACACCGTGATGCCGCATGATTTGATCAACGCCAAGCCGGCGGCGGCGGCAGTGCGCGAATTCTTTGGCTCGTCGCAGTTGTCGCAGTTCATGGATCAGACCAACCCGCTGGCCGAAGTGACGCACAAACGCCGTTTGTCCGCGCTTGGCCCAGGGGGTCTCACCCGTGAGCGCGCGGGCTTTGAAGTCCGCGACGTGCATCCCACCCATTATGGCCGCATCTGCCCGATCGAAACGCCGGAAGGTCCGAACATCGGTCTGATCAACTCGCTGGCCACCTACGCCAAGGTGAACAAATACGGCTTCATCGAAACACCCTATCGTCTGGTGAAAGACGGTCAGGTGCAGGATGGCTGGAAATATCTCTCGGCGATGGAAGAAGAACGTCTGACGGTGGCGCAGGCCGACGCGCCCACCGACAAGGATGGCCGTTTCACCGAGGAATTGGTGTCGGTGCGCCGTCAGGGCGACTTCCGCCTGGTGAAGCCCACCGACGTGACCGCGGTCGATGTTTCGCCCAAGCAATTGGTCTCGGTCGCCGCGGCCTTGATCCCGTTCCTGGAAAACGATGACGCCAACCGCGCCTTGATGGGTTCGAACATGCAGCGTCAGGCCGTGCCTTTGGTGCGTTCCGACGCGCCCCTGGTCGGCACCGGCATGGAAGCCGCCGTGGCCCGGGATTCGGGCGCGACGATCGTGGCCCGCCGTCCTGGCGTGGTCGATCAGATCGACGGTGCGCGCATCGTGGTGCGGGCAACCGCCGACGATGGCTCGACCAGCGGCGTCGATATCTATCGTTTGCGCAAATATATGCGTTCCAACCAATCGACCTGCATCAACCAGCGCCCTCTGGTGCGCGTGGGCGATCAGGTGGCGATCGGCGACATCATTGCCGATGGCCCCTCGACCGATCTGGGCGAATTGGCATTGGGCCGCAACGTGCTCGTCGCCTTCATGCCCTGGAATGGTTATAACTTTGAAGATTCGATCCTGATCAGCGAACGCATCGCCCGCGATGACGTGTTCACCTCGATCCATATCGAAGAATTCGAAGTGATGGCCCGCGACACCAAATTGGGCCAGGAAGAAATCACCCGCGACATTCCCAACGTGGGCGAAGAGGCACTGCGCAATCTCGACGAGGCCGGCATTGTTTATGTCGGCGCCGAAGTGAATCCGGGCGACATTCTGATCGGCAAGGTCACGCCGAAGGGCGAAAGCCCGATGACGCCGGAAGAAAAGCTGCTGCGCGCCATCTTTGGCGAAAAAGCCAGCGACGTGCGCGATACCTCGCTGAAACTGCCGCCCGGCGTTTCCGGCACCATCGTCGATGTGCGCGTGTTCAGCCGCCGTGGCGTGGACAAAGACGAACGTGCGATGGCGATCGAGCGCTCGGAAATCGAACGTCTGGCCAAGGATCGCGACGACGAGCGGGCGATTCAGGAACGTTCGTTCCTCAACCGTCTGCGCGAAAAGCTGCTGAACCAACGTGCTGCCGCCGGTTTCCGCGGCATCAAGGCCGGCACCGAGCTTACCGACGAAGTATTGGCCGAGCATCCGCGCGGTGCGTGGCGCAATATCGTGCTGCAAGACGATGCGTTGATGCTGGAAATCGAAACCCTGCGCCGGGAATATGATGTCGCGGTGGCCAAGATTCAGGCCCGCTTCGACAGCAAGGTCGAAAAGCTTCAGCGCGGCGACGAATTGCCCCCTGGCGTGATGAAGATGGTCAAAGTGTTCGTGGCGGTGAAGCGCAAGCTGCAACCGGGCGACAAGATGGCCGGGCGTCATGGCAACAAGGGTGTCGTTTCGCGCGTGGTGCCGGTGGAAGACATGCCGTTCCTCGACGATGGCACGTCGGTCGATATCGTGCTGAACCCACTCGGCGTGCCATCGCGCATGAACGTGGGGCAGATCCTGGAGACCCATCTGGGTTGGGCCTGCGCCAGCATCGGCAAGCAAGTCGGCGCGTTGGTGGATGATTACACCCGCAGCGGCGAGCATCGCCAGGAGTTGGTGGATCGTCTGCATGAAATCTATGGCGACGAAGTATTCCAAGACCAGATCGCCGATATGACCAACGATCAGTTGATCGAACTGTCGAACAACCTGCGCAAGGGCATTCCCATCGCCACGCCAGTGTTCGACGGCGCGCGCATGGCGGATATCGAAGGCATGTTGACCCGGGCGGGCCTGGATACTTCGGGCCAGGTTGTGCTGACCGACGGCCGCACCGGCGAGCCGTTTGAACGCAAGGTGACGGTGGGCATTATTTACATGCTCAAGCTGCATCACCTGGTCGATGACAAGATCCATGCACGTTCGATCGGGCCATACAGCCTGGTCACCCAGCAACCGTTGGGCGGCAAGGCGCAGTTCGGTGGTCAGCGCTTTGGTGAAATGGAAGTGTGGGCGCTCGAGGCTTACGGCGCCGCCTACACGTTGCAAGAAATGCTCACCGTCAAATCGGATGACGTTTCGGGCCGCACCAAGGTCTATGAGGCGATCGTGCGCGAGCAGGATAGTTTCGATGCCGGCATCCCCGAAAGCTTCAACGTTCTGGTGAAAGAACTGAAGTCGCTCGGGCTCAATGTCGATCTCGATAATCAGGCCGCATGATTTTGTCCCTTATGATTTCGGCCAGCACCTTGCTTTTGTTGATTAAAAGCGTTCCCGGAGACTTCCGCGCATGAACGAGTTGATGAAGATTCTCGGTCAAACCGGTCAGGCTATGACCTTCGACCAGATCAGAATTCAGATGGCGAGCCCCGAGCAGATCCGCTCGTGGTCCTACGGCGAGATCAAAAAGCCGGAAACCATCAATTACCGGACCTTCAAGCCGGAACGTGATGGCTTGTTCTGTGCCCGCATCTTTGGGCCGATCAAGGATTATGAATGCTTGTGCGGCAAGTACAAGCGCATGAAGTTCCGCGGCATCATCTGCGAAAAATGCGGCGTTGAAGTGACGCTCGCCAAAGTGCGGCGCGACCGCATGGGCCATATCGAAATGGCCTCGCCGGTGGCGCACATCTGGTTCTTGAAATCGCTGCCGAGCCGCATTGGCTTGATGGTCGATCTCACGCTCAAGGAACTCGAAAAGATTCTCTATTTCGAGAATTACGTGATCCTCAATGCCGGCACGACGACGTTCAAGGACAATCAACTGGTCAACGAAGACCAGATTGAAAACGCCATGGACGAATTCGGCGAAGGCAGCTTTGAATATGGCATCGGCGCCGAGGCCATCAAAAAGCTGTTGCAGCGCATCGATATGGACGCGGAACGGGTGCGTTTGCGCGCCGATCTGAAAACCACCACCTCGGAAGCCAAGCGCAAAAAGCTGGTCAAGCGTCTGAAGCTGGTCGAAGCCTTTGGCGAATCCGGTTGCAAGCCGGAATGGATGATTCTGGATGTGGTCCCGGTGATCCCGCCCGAGTTGCGTCCGCTGGTGCCACTCGATGGCGGCCGTTTCGCCACGTCGGATCTCAACGATCTTTACCGCCGCGTGATCAACCGCAACAACCGCCTCAAGCGGTTGATGGAATTGCGCGCGCCCGACATCATCGTGCGCAACGAAAAGCGCATGTTGCAGGAATCGGTCGATGCGTTGTTCGACAACGGCCGTCGCGGCCGTGCGATCACCGGCGCCAACAAACGCCCGTTGAAATCGCTGTCGGATATGCTCAAGGGCAAGCAAGGCCGCTTCCGGCAGAATCTGCTCGGCAAGCGCGTCGATTATTCGGGCCGTTCGGTGATCGTGGTGGGGCCGGAATTGCGCCTGCATCAATGCGGTCTGCCGAAGAAGATGGCGCTGGAATTGTTCAAGCCGTTCATCTATTCCAAGCTGGAAAAATACGGTCACGCCACCACCATCAAGGCCGCAAAGCGGATGGTGGAAAAGGAACGTCCCGAAGTGTGGGATATTCTTGAAGAAGTGATCCGCGAACATCCGGTGATGCTGAACCGTGCGCCGACGTTGCACCGTTTGGGCATCCAGGCGTTCGAGCCCGTGTTGATCGAAGGCAAGGCGATCCAGTTGCATCCGCTGGTCTGCACCGCCTTCAACGCCGATTTCGACGGCGATCAGATGGCGGTTCACGTGCCGCTCTCGCTCGAAGCCCAGCTTGAAGCGCGCGTCTTGATGATGTCGACCAACAACATCCTCAGCCCCGCCAACGGCAAGCCGATCATCGTGCCCAGCCAGGACATCGTCCTGGGCATTTATTATCTGTCGCTGGAAACCGTGGCGTTCCGTGAAACCCCGGATACCGACATCCGCGACGACAAGGGCAATCTGGTCAAAAAAGGCCCGGGCGCATACGGCACCATCGGCGAAATCGAATCCGCCCTGGCCGCCGGCGCGCTCAAGCTGCACGACAAGATCATCTCGCGCTATGACGGCGTGGATGAAAACAACAAGCCGATCCGCTTGCGCGTGCTCACCACGCCGGGCCGGATGTTGATCGCGCAGATTTTGCCGCGTCACCCCGCGGTACCGTTCAGCACCATCAACCGTCAGTTGACCAAGAAGAACGTGCAGGATGTGATCGACATCGTGTATCGCCATTGCGGTCAGAAAGAATGCGTGATCTTCGCCGATCGTCTGATGGGCCTCGGCTTCAATCAGGCTTGCAAGGCCGGTATTTCGTTCGGCAAGGATGACATGATCATCCCCAACAGCAAGCCCGCGCTGTTGCACAAGACCGAGCTCGAAGTGAAAGAATTCGAGCAGCAGTATCAGGATGGTCTGATCACCGCCGGCGAACGCTATAACAAAGTGGTCGACGCCTGGTCGCGCTGCACCGACGAAGTCGCCACCGCGATGATGAAGGAAATTAGCCGCCAGGAACTCGATCGCCCCACCAACTCGGTGTGGATGATGTCGCATTCCGGCGCGCGCGGTTCGCCGGCCCAGATGCGCCAGCTTGCCGGGATGCGCGGTTTGATGGCCAAGCCCTCGGGCGAGATCATCGAACAGCCGATCAAGGCGAACTTTAAGGAAGGTCTGTCGGTGCTCGAATACTTCAACTCCACCCATGGCGCCCGCAAGGGCCTGGCGGATACGGCGTTGAAAACGGCGAACTCGGGCTATCTTACCCGCCGTCTGGTCGATGTGGCGCAGGATTGCATCATCGTCGAGGAAGATTGCGGCACGGAACGCGGCCTCACCGTTCGTCCGGTGATGGATGGCGGCGATGTGGTGGCCTCGCTTTCAGAACGCACCTTGGGCCGCACCACGGCCGAAGCCGTGCTGGATCCGGTAACCGGCGACGTGCTGATCCCCGGCAACACGCTGATCACCGAACCCGAAGCCGAACTGCTGGAAAAAGCCGCCATCGAGCAAGTGAAGATCCGCTCGGTGCTCACCTGCGAGGCGCCGGTTGGCGTTTGCGGCCATTGCTATGGGCGCGATCTGGCACGCGGCACACCCGTTAATATGGGTGAAGCCGTGGGCGTGGTTGCCGCGCAATCGATCGGCGAGCCCGGCACGCAGCTTACCATGCGCACCTTCCACATTGGCGGCGCGGCACAGCGCGGCGCCGAGCAATCGAGCGTGGAAGCCAGCCACGATGGGTTTGTGAATGTGAAGAACCGCAACGTGGTTCAGAACAGCATGAACGTCCCCGTGGTGATGGCGCGTAACTGCGAAATCGTCCTCGTCGACGACAAGGGGCGCGAACGTGCCCGCTTCCGTGTGCCTTACGGCGCGCGTTTGCTCACCGACGATGGCGTGCAGGTCGCGCGCGGTCAAAAATTGGCCGAATGGGATCCGTACACCTTGCCGATCATCACCGAGCGCGCCGGGACGGTTGAATATCTCGACCTGCTCGATGGCGTGACCTTGGTGGAGCGCGTCGATGAAGTGACCGGCCTCACCTCCAAGGTCGTCGTCGATTACAAGCAAAATGCCAAGGGCGTGGATTTGCGTCCGCGCTTGCAGTTGAAAGACGAAAAGGGCGAAGTGCTGAAACTGCCGGGTGGCGGCGATGCGCGTTACTTCCTGTCGCCGGATTCGATCCTTTCGGTCGATAACGGCGCCGTGGTCCACGCCGGCGACGTGATGGCGCGCATTCCCCGCGAAGGCAGCAAAACCCGCGATATTACCGGTGGTTTGCCGCGCGTGGCGGAATTGTTCGAGGCACGCCGTCCGAAAGATCACGCGATCATCGCCGAAACCGATGGGCGCGTGGAATTCGGCAAGGATTACAAGGCCAAGCGCCGCGTGATCGTGAAGAACGACGAGACCGGCGAAGAAACCGAATATCTGGTGCCGAAAGGCAAGCACGTTTCGGTGCAGGAAGGCGATTTCGTCCGCCGTGGCGATCCGTTGGTCGATGGACCGCGCGTGCCGCACGACATCCTCAAGGTGTTGGGCGTCGAAGCGTTGTCGGATTATCTGGTGAACGAAATCCAGGATGTGTACCGTCTGCAGGGCGTGAAGATCAACGATAAGCATATCGAAGTGATCGTGCGCCAAATGCTGCAAAAGGTGGAAATCCTGGAGCCGGGCGACACCACCTTCCTGGCCGGCGAACAGGTCGATCGCACCGAGTTCGACCACGAAAACACCAAGCGTCTGGGTGCTGGCGAACAACCAGCCACGGCCATGCCGGTGCTGCAAGGCATCACCAAGGCCAGCTTGCAAACGCATTCGTTCATCTCGGCCGCATCGTTCCAGGAAACCACACGGGTGCTCACCGAGGCCGCAACCGCGGGCAAGGTGGATACGCTGATGGGCCTGAAGGAAAACGTGATCGTTGGGCGTCTGATCCCGGCGGGCACGGGCGCGGTGATGAACCGGCTGCGGTCGTTGGCCGCGGCGGGGAAGATTGCGATCCCGGCGGATGGGGTCGAGTAAGACGAAGGCGAGGAAGGGTTAGAAGCCCTTCTTTTTCTGAAGAAAAAGAAGCAAAAAGACCTTGTTCGCTTTGGTGTGCGCCAAAGCGGGCAGGGTCTTTTTTGCGTTTGTCGCGGAAGAAATTCAACATCCGGCTTAATCACGCATGGTGGACTTGATACAGCGCGAGGAAACGAAACGAACGGGCGTTTATTTTCTTGCCGGACCTGATCCGGATGGGGGGATGCAAGGCGAGCCGTAGCTTCCGTTACGATGATCTCGGGGCAACACCGCTCAAATTGGGAACATGTCCATCAACGGTGCAGATGTGTCACCATCTCAGCACGTATACCCAGCGGGTCACCGGCGATTTCTTAAAAATTGCTGTTCTTTGTGCACCCTGAAACTCATAGCGGACCATGCCTTCGGGTTTGGCAAGCATCTCCGCCACCGCTTGGGCCAGCGTCTTGCTGCCCAACCGCTCTGCAAATTCGAACGATAATTTTGGATCGCGGTGGAGCGCGATCTGGCCGTGTTCATCGAGGGCGTAAAATATCACTTGCCTGGGGAATGCGATCTTGTCGTCTATAAGCGTGGCCACCCTCTCCATCGCGATCGAGACACCGACCGCGCCGATGACACGTCCACCGGCATAAATGGGAACGGCGATAATGGTGGATCGCTTACCCGTAGCCTTGCTGATCACCAGATCACCCGCCACCTCATGGCCAGCCATCAACCCCGGGAAATAACCACGATCGCCGAGGTTCTGGCTCATCCGTCCGGCATCGACTGTGAAATATGAACCATCCGGCCGCACGAACCATACCGCCGCACTGGTGGGAGTGTCTTTCGCAAATACCGCCAGCGGCCCTTTGATGCGATCCCAATCACCTGATGCGGCGTTGTCGCTGGCGGCCACAATCCGCAGCCCATCACGGGCGTGTTCGAGCTGTTGGTCAACCAACGCCATATAGGCGTTCAACCCCACCCTGGGACTGAGCATCATCCCAGAATCCGCCGCGAGCGCGCCGGGAACGACGGCGAAAAACCCGAGAAAAAACAAGCGATAGACGAGCTTGGTAAGCATGGAACACCTCACACCCACAGCGCGCTGCTTCACCAGAACAGAGCGCCGTGCCAAATTGCGATATCTTGACAACAAGCGGCAGAACAAGCGAAGCCGCCGGCTGATCCCTAACTCCAATCGACCAGGCCAGGCTTTTTATAGCTGACAATACAGAGGCAGAATTGGAACCGGCGGCGTCAATTCGCGGGCAACGCCAACGGGCTATTCTGCTCGATCACCCAGGTTACAATCAACTTTAGCCCTTTGGCACCGCTTTGCACCCCATGCACAACGCCGGCCGGCAATTTGTAAGACTGCCCAACTTCCAACTTCAGCGGCGGCTGGCCGTCAACGAGAATGCTTCCGCTGCCTTGAATTACATATCCGGCCTCGGGGCCGGAGTGGCTATGGCGGTCGCCGATGTCATTCGGCGCAAACTGTGCCATCACCATCACGAGTTCGTAATTGCTGTGCGGTACTTTGATGGTCTGCAGAACTGTGCGGTTAATGGGATGCGTCCCAGGGATGGTCCCCGGCTGTTGCGCCCAAACGGGACCCGCAGACAACGCGCCGAGAGCGAGAACGGCAACGCAAGTCACGGCCAATGTTCGCATGACTCACTCCCAAGGATTTTACGAACTCGCATTAGATGGCGAATAAATCATTAATCTGTTGATATGAATCAAATATATCTGAATTTATTAAACCAACGACGTCCATATGGATGTTCCACAACTGAGCAACTGTGAATCGTCCGCCAACTTTACCCCTGAGGTGGCCCCGGAAATTCGGACCGCATGTTGGCATTACAGTTGCGAATTTTGTTGATGATGTGATTTTTGCGCGGCGGCCCGATGCGCCCGTCACCCTGGATCGAGACCAACATGGCGCCGTTGCGGAGATGGTCGCAGGGGGGAAAGCCCTGGCCTTGGCTTATGCTTCCTTACCCCGCCCCTTGCCTTCTACGGAATCTTCCGCGTCTCCATGATCACCCGCGAGGCTTTCTCGGCGATTCCGCTCACGCCTTCGCGGCGTTCCAGTTCGGCCCACACTTCTTCGGGCCGGATGCCGCCGTTCACCCACAGCACCAGCAGATGATACAGCACATCGGCGCTTTCATTGATCAGCGCGCCACGGTTGCCGGCCACGGCTTCGATCACGCATTCCACGGCTTCTTCGCCGAATTTCTGGGCAACTTTCGCGGTTCCACGCGACATCAGCCGCGCCGAGTGCGACACGGCGGGATCGGCGTCCTGGCGTTCCAGCACCACTTGCCACAAACGATCCAGCACCGCGCTGCTGGCGGTGGTGGGCGCAAAATCGGGCATCGGGGCCAGCACCAACGGCGCTCGCTTGCGCGGTTTGCCGACGGTTGCCTTTTTAACGGTCTTGGTTTTTTTCGCGGCGATTTTCTTAACGACCGCCTTCTTAACCGTGGTCTTTTTCGCCGCCGGTTTTTTGCCTGTCTTGGTGGCCTTGGCCATTCACGTTCCCCAAATCCACGGCAACCCGCCGCACTAAGTAAATCTAACGGGTAAACCCGCTTCATCCAACGCCTGTTTCACGTCGCCCACCG
>JAJZHU010000120.1 GCA_021798375.1 Pseudomonadota bacterium
GCCAACGCCGTGACCGGAAACGGCTCGGGGTTTCCGAACGGTTTCCTCGGCCGGCGGCCAGGCCAAAAATTAGCGGCTTTCCTCGCAATCGCGTCACGAAAGTGGTAAAATTCGTCTTGGAACGAGAATTGAGGATGGGCGGATTCATGGCGCAAAATATTGATCCGGTTAAGGCCGAGGCGGGTAAAAAACCCAATGATTCTGAAAAGGCTGCTGCCCCCACGTCTGCCCCCGAGGGCTATGTGAACCGACTCACCTATGAAGATTTGACCGGGCTTGCGTTCTACCCCGCTGATATTGAGCCCTAAAAAAGCTGACGTGGTATCTATCTGGTATCCGCTGGAGCGATGGGGCGACCTCGGTGCCTGCTAACCCACTGAAATAATGGTCGGAGCGGCGGGATTCGAACCCACGACCCCCAGTCCCCCAGACTGATGCGCTACCAGGCTGCGCTACGCTCCGACCGGGCCGCCCCATCGGGGCAGCGGGAGGCCCGTGTAGCAGTGGAAGCCCCATCAAGCAACCGGCAAAATCATACCCCGCGCAAGAAGCGGTCGATCGCCTGCAAACTGGCTTGATCGTATAGCGAGGGTGCGTGGCCGGCGCCTGGCACCTCATGCACCACGGCGCCCTCCGCCGCCAGTTTTTGCAGCAAATCGGCCGTCAGCAGATCGCTTTTGCTGCCCCGTATCACCATTTTAGGGCAGGCAACGGCGCTGTAAATCGGCCACATATTCACATCCTGCGGCTCGACGCCGGCAAAACCGGTGGCGATAGCGGGATCGTAATGCAGCACGAATCCGCCCCCTGGCGCCGTGCGGCTGGATGTTCGCGCCATGTGCCGCCAATCGTTGTCGTCCATCGGGGCAAAGCTGCCGAGATTGACCCGCAAATAGGCTTCGACCGCCGCAAGATCGGCAAATACCCCCGGCGGCGTCACATACGAGCCGATGCGTTGCAACGCCGCCGCCGGAATGAATGGGCCGACATCGTTCAGGATCAATTTGGTGATCGGCGCGCCTACGCTCGCCGCCAGCATCATCCCGCAAATCCCGCCCAGGCTGGTGCCCAGCCACATCACCGGACGATCGAGCCACGCCAACAAATGCGACAATGCCTCGCAATAACTAAGCGGTTGATAAAGCGCCGCCCCTTCCAGCCAATCCGAATCGCCCCGCCCCGGCAGATCGGGCGCGACGATGTAATAACGATCCGCCAGAGCCGCCGCGACCCGGTCGAAATCATGTGAATTGCGGGTCAGGCCATGCACGCACACCAAAACAGGATTGGCCGGATCGCCCGCCAATTGCACGTTCATGCGTCGGAAATAGACGCCCAGCCGGTAAGTGATGTATTTCATCGACGCGAGTATCGTGGGATCGGTTCAAAATTGCATCATGAAAAAATTCATCGCCGGCGTTGCTGGATTATTATTGCTGGGCTTCATCGGGTGCGCGGGCGCGATCTATGCCACCTTGCCCCGCCGCCATCAAACCATCGTCATTCCCGGCCTCGCCGGCCCGGTAAGCGTAAGTTTCGACCAGGATGACGTGGCGCGCATTTCCGCCGCCAACATCGAGGACGCCACGGCGGCGCTGGGTTACGTCCACGCCAGCGAACGGTTGTTTCAGATGGATCTGATGCGCCGTCAGGCGGCCGGGCGGCTGTCGGAACTGGTCGGCGCCAAAGCCTTGCCGATCGACCGTATCGCCCGCGTTCTGGGCTGGGAACGTCGCGCCGAGGCCGATTATCCGCAATTGCCCGCCGAAACGCGCCGCTTGCTCGAAGCCTATGCGCGCGGCGTCAACGCCTATATCGCGGCACGCGGACGCTTTGCCGCCCCGGAATTTCTGCTGTTCGGCCGCCCCGAACCCTGGCGGCCGGTCGATTCGCTGCTGTGGGGCAAAACCATGCAAAGTTGGTTGTCGTATAACGCGCGCACCGAACTTTCCCGCCTGGCGCTTTCAAACAAACTCTCGCCGGCCCAGATCGATCAGCTCTGGCCCAGCGACAGCAGCGGCGGCACGCCCCAAATGGCATTTGACGCGCGTCTGATCAGCGCGGCGCATCGTTTGCTGGCCGCCCTGCCCGCCTTCCCCGATCCCTTTACCTTGCCCGCCACCGCCTCCAACGAATGGGCGGTGGTGGGCAACCGCACAAAATCCGGCGCTCCGCTGCTGGCTGGGGATCCGCATCTCGATCTGAATTATCCCGCCATCTGGTATCTGGCCCGCATCGACACGCCGGATGAAACACTGGCTGGCGCCACGGCTCCCGGACTGCCGTTTCTGGTGATCGGGCATAATCGCCGCCTCGCCTGGACCTTCACCACCACCGGCGCCGATACCGAGGATGTGTTCAAGGAATCCGTGCTGCCCGATGGCCGTTACGAGACCCCCAATGGCCCGCAATCCTTTGCGACAAGGCACGAAATTATCCATGTGCGCGGCCAGCCGGACGTGGATCTGCTGGTAAGATCCAGCCGCCACGGACCAATTATTTCCGACGCCATGCCCAACATGGCGCCAGTGGGCGAGGTGTTGGCGCTGCAAGCCGCCGATCTTGCGCCGCACGATACCGCCGCTGCCGGGATCGAGGCGCTCGACCGCGCCCAAACCATCGGGGATGCGCAAGAGGCCGCACAACTCATCAGCGCCCCGGTGCAAAATCTGTTGGTGGCCGACCGCGCCCATATCGCCCTGTTCACCACAGGGCGCGTGCCATTGCGCCGCGCGGGCGACGGCCGTTTCCCGGTGATGGGCGCGGATGGGGCGCATGATTGGATCGGTTACGCGGCCGGCCTGGATCTGCCGCATTACCAAGACCCGGCCAGTGGCCAGTTGGTGAACGGCAACGAACCCACCGCACCACCGGATTTCCCCGTTTATCTGGGCCGCGACTCGTATGGCGACTGGCGCGCGCAACGCATCAAGCAAATGCTGTTCGGACGCCAGAATCTGACCGTGAGCGATTTCGCCCGGATGCAATTCGACGACACCAGCCTGCTGGCGCAAGAATTACTGCCGCGTTTGCGCGCCGCCGCCCCGAAGGGAGACGATCTGGACGCACGCGCCGCCGCACTGCTGGCGGGATGGAACGGGGTGATGGATCGCAACCTGCCACAACCCCTGATCTATAACGCCTGGATACAGACATTTTATGCCGAACTGCTCGCGCGCAACAATGCCAAGGCTTGGACCGGGCCATGGGGCGAGTTCACCCGATTCGTGCTTGGGACACCAAACAGCGATTGGTGCGGCGGCAATTGCGACGATCTGCTGCGCGCCAGTTTGCACACCGCCTTGCAACCTCTGGCGCGAAAATACGGCAACGACCCCGGCAAATGGCGATGGGGCACGGAACATCAGGCGCAATTCATCCACCCGCTGTTGGGGCCGCTGTTGGGGCCGCTGTTGGAGGACATGCCAGGGCTGAAATCCTTGGCCGGTTTCAGCGTGGCGGTGAATGGCGATGATCAAACCGTGTTTCGCGGCGGCAGCGGGGGCGGAAAGCTGACCGCGAATCACGGTCCGGCTTATCGCGGCGTGTATGATTTGGCCAATCTTGACGATGGCAGCCGCTTTTCACTTGCGCCCGGCCAATCAGGTAATATCTTCTCTTCTCACGCGGGGGATCTGCTGGCCCGCTGGAACCAGGGTGACACGATCATCCTGGACCGCACGCCCAAGCAGATTGACCGTATCCTGACTCTGGTGCCCCGATGAATCCTGCCCTCAGCAATCCGCGCCTGACCCAAGATGTGGTCGCCAAACGTTGTCTGGCGTTTTTCTGCGATGCCTTCGTCATTGGCGCGATCTGCCTGTTTTTATCGGTGTTTTTCGGCGTGTTCGGATTTCTCACCATTGGCCTGGGCTGGCACCTGTTCGCGCTGCTGCCGCTGGTGCCGTTTTGCTATCATTGTTTCACCCTGGCGCAGTTTGGCGCCACCTTCGGACAGCGTTTCATGGGCCTGTGCGTGCGCGACGTGCGCAGTCTGGCGCCGCCCAGCCTGGCCCAGGCCGTGATCAGCACCTTGTGTTTTTATGCCACCTTGGCCACCAGCGGCATTTTACTGCTGGTGACCCTGGTCACCGATGGCAGCCGCGCCTTGCACGATCTGGCCGCCGGGCTGATCGTGGTGCGGGCGGATACGCTGATGGATCCGATCATCCATGAGTGAGGTAAAGCGCGAACGTCCGCAATTTTATTACACCACCGCGCCGCTGCCCTGCCCTTACGTGCCGGGCCGGGTCGAGCGCAAAATCGTGACCGAAATCACCGGATCCGACGCCGACCATCTGCACGACCGGCTTTCGCGCGCCGGGTTCCGTCGCAGCCACAACATCGCTTATGCGCCTGTCTGCCCCGCCTGCCGCGCCTGCGTGCCGATCCGTGTCGATGCCAATGGTTTTGTGCCCGATCGCTCGCTGCGCAAAATATGGAAGCAAAACAGCAGCATCGAAGGGTTTGAAGTGCCCGCCCGCGCCACCCAGGAACAATATGGCCTGTTCCAGCGCTATCAGCACGCGCGCCACACCCAAGGCGACATGGCGGCGATGAGTTTCTACGATTACCGCGCCATGATCGAGGATACGCCGATCGACACCTTTGTGATCGAATTCCGCGATGGCGAAGATCAATTGGTCGGCGCGTGCCTGACCGACCGCATGAATGACGGATTTTCCGCCGTCTATAGTTTCTTCTCCCCCGAACTCGCGCGTCAATCACTGGGCAATCACGCCATCATGTGGCTGATCGCCCACGCCCGCGAAGTGGGCTTGCCCTATGTGTATTTGGGCTATTGGGTGCAGGAAAGCCGCAAAATGGCCTATAAAACCCGCTTTCAACCCGCCGAAGTACTGCTCGGCGGCCAATGGCGGCTTTATGACGCCGAAACAACGGAAGTCGGTTTGGGGCTTGAAACGGTACGATAAATATTGCTCGTGACCTTGCTCTATGCCCCCGCGCCCGATAGGTTCGCCATAGAATACGGGAACACAGCATGAACGACCTCTTTGCCCCGCCGGCTTCGGCGCCTTCAACTTTGCCGTCCGCGGCTTCGGGCAAGACCAACAGCGTCGATACCAACGCCTATTCGGCCAAAGACATCGAGGTATTGGAAGGGCTGGAGCCGGTCCGCCGCCGTCCGGGCATGTATGTGGGCGGCACCGACGAATCCGCCCTGCATCATTTGGCGTCGGAAATTCTCGACAATGCGATGGACGAAGCGGTGGCGGGCTACGCCAGCCTGATCCAGGTCACTTTATGCACCGGCAATGCCTTGCAAATTCAGGACAATGGCCGCGGCATTCCGGTTGATCCGCACCCGAAATTCAAAAATCTCAGTGCGTTGGAAGTCATTCTTACTACATTACATTCAGGCGGAAAATTCGGCGGCAAGGCTTACGCCACTTCGGGCGGTTTGCACGGCGTGGGCAGTTCGGTGGTGAATGCCCTGTCGTCCGAGATGCTGGTCGAGGTGGCGCGCGACAAGAATCTGTGGCGCCAGACCTATGCGCGGGGATTGCCCACCAGCAAGCTGATCGACGCCGGCCCGATCAACAACCGGCGCGGCACGATGATCCGATTCGTGCCGGACACCGAAATTTTCGGCAATCTGCAATTCCAACCGGCGCGGCTGTTCCGTCTGTGCCGTTCCAAGGCCTATTTGTTCAAGGGCGTGCGGATTCGCTGGGCCTGCGATCCCGCGTTGCTGGCGGGCCGCGACGATGTGCCGGCCGAGGCGGAACTGCATTTCCCCGGCGGTCTGCGCGATTCGCTCGAAGACGACATCGGCAAGGCCACCCGCGCGGTGCAGGAAATCTGGGCCGGCGAGGCCGATTTTCCGCAACAGAACGGCGAAACGGCCGGCAAGGTGGAATGGGCGGTGGTGTGGCTGGAAACCGCAGATTCCTTCCTGCACAGCTATTGCAACACCGTGCCCACGCCGCAAGGCGGCACACATGAGACCGGGTTTCGCACCGCGCTGTTGAAGGGTCTGCGCGCCTGGGGCGAGCAGCGCAGCAACAAGCGCGCGGCGCAAATCACCGCCGAGGATGTTTTGGGCGCGTCGGCGGCCAAACTCTCGGCCTTCGTGCGCGAACCGCAATTCCAGGGGCAGACCAAGGAAAAACTGACCAGCCCGGACACCGCCAAATTGGTGGAAGCGACGCTGCGCGACAGATTCGATCATTGGCTGGCGGGGCACCCCGCCCAGGCCGATAATCTGCTGTCATTCATCATCGAACGCGCCGAGGAGCGCATCCGCAAGCGCGATCAGAAAGACACGCCGCGCAAAACCGCCACGCGCCGCCTGCGTCTGCCCGGCAAGCTTTCCGATTGTTCGCGTGAAAACGCCGCCGAGACCGAGATTTTCCTGGTCGAAGGTGACAGCGCGGGCGGTTCGGCCAAGCAGGCCCGCAACCGCGAAACCCAGGCCATCCTGCCGTTGCGCGGCAAGATTTTAAACGTGGCAAGTGCCTCCACCGAAAAACTGCGCCAAAATCAGGAGCTGAAGGATCTGATCGAAGCACTGGGCTGCGGCGTGGGGGATCGCTTCGATCGCTCGAAATTGCGCTATGGCCGCGTGATCATCATGACCGACGCCGACGTGGATGGCGCGCATATCGCCAGCCTGTTGATGACGTTTTTTTACCGCGAACTGCCGGAACTGGTGCGTCATGGCCATATCTACCTGGCTCGCCCGCCTTTGTTCCGCCTGGTTCAAGGAGCGAAATCCCATTACGCCATGGACGACGCCGACCGCGAACGGGTACAGGCGCGTTATTTCAAAGCTGGCAGCAAGGTGGAAATCAGCCGATTCAAGGGCTTGGGCGAAATGCCGCCCTCGGCTTTGAAGGAAACCACCATGGACCCGGCCAAGCGCACCTTGCTGCAAGTGGAAGCCCTGCCGGAAAACCGCGCCGCCACCAACGAACTGGTGGAAAGCCTGATGGGGAAAAAGCCCGAATTGCGCTTTCAATTCATTCAAAGCCGGGCGCGTTTCGTCGAGGACGTGGATCTTTGAACCTGCTTCCCACAACCGAATCCGCCGACCCTACGCTTGTCGATCTGGATGCGTGGGAGCCCGCGCAAATCCTGCACGCCTTGTGGCAGGGACAGATGAATGCGGTGGCGGCATTGCAACCCGCCCTGCCCGCTCTGGCCGCCGCCGCCGACGCGGCCTTGCCATTGCTTACCGCCGGCGGGCGTCTGGTTTACGTGGGTGCCGGCACCTCGGGCCGAATCGGGGTGCAGGACGGCGCCGAGTTGAACCCTACCTTTAATTGGCCCACGCATCGGCTGGTTTTGCTGATGGCCGGAGGCGAGACCGCG
>JAJZHU010000121.1 GCA_021798375.1 Pseudomonadota bacterium
GGTGGAAATTCCCCCTGAAGGAATCCTAGATGGCGCGCTTGCCGACCGGCTCCGTTCTTCCCGTGCGGCCCAAGGGTGAATTGGGTTCGTTGCGCGTGCTTTGGCCGTTTCTTTACCCTTATCGCGCGCGTGTGGCGCTTGCCTCGGCCTGCCTGATCATTGCCGCATTGCTGGTGTTGGCGCTGGTCCAAGGGGTGCGGCGCCTGATCGATTTCGGCTTTCACGACACCACCGGCCATCGCCTCGATCAGGCGGCGGTCGTCATGATCGGCATCGTGGCTTCGCTCGCCGTGGCCACCGCGGGACGTTTCTATCTGGTGTCCTGGCTGGGCGAGCGGGTTTCGGCCGATCTTAGGCGCGCGGTGTTCGGCCGGGTTGTCGATCTTTCGCCCGAATTCTTTGAAACCGCCCGCACCGGCGAGATCCTCACCCGCCTTACCGCCGATACCACCCTGATCCAGACCGTGATCGGCAGCGTGATTTCGCAATGGCTGCGCAGCGCCCTGATGTTGACGGGCGCCATGGTCATGCTCGTCGTGGCCAGCCCCAGGCTCGCCGTGATTGTGTTGCTGTTGATCCCGGCGGTGGTGGGGCCGCTCATCGTCTTTGGCCGGCGCGAACGCAAGCTCTCGCGCGAAGCCCAGAATCGCATCGCCGATCTTGGCGCCTTTGCCGAGGAAACCCTCAACGCCATCCGCACGGTCCAGGCCTTCACCCATGAATCCCGCGATCGCAGCAGGTTCGGCGATCTGGTTAATCTATCGCTTAAAGCCGCATTGGCCCGTATCGCCACGCGGGCGCGGCTTTTGTTGCTGGTGATCATGCTCACCTTCAGCGCCATCACCGGCGTGCTGTGGGTGGGTGGCCGCGAGGTGTTGACCGGCCAAATGAGCCCCGGCGTTCTTTCTGGGTTTGTGATTTATGCCGTAATCATAGCAACTTCCGGTGCGACGTTGAGCGAATTGTGGGGCGATGTGCAGCGTGCCGCCGGTGCCGCTGAACGACTGGCGGAGTTGCTGGTTGAATCTCCCGATATCGCCCCGCCCGCCGTCCCGGTGTTGTTGCCAAATCCGCCGCTGGGGACGCTCGCGCTCGATCACGTCAGTTTCAACTACCCTTCGCGTCCCGATCTGCCCGCGGTTTCCGATCTGTCGTTCAGTGTTGCGTCGGGTGAAACACTGGCCTTGGTCGGTCCTTCGGGCGCCGGCAAAAGCACGATTTTCCAGTTGTTGATGCGGTTTTATGATCCCGCCCACGGCACCATCGCACTTGACGGCGTGCCACTGGTCGATCTCGACCCGCAAGTGATCCGCAAGCGTATCGGGGTTGTGTCGCAAGAGCCGGTTCTGTTCGCCGGCAGCGTGACCGACAACATCCGCTATGGCCGCCCTGAAGCGACCTCGGCGGAAATTCACGCCGCCGCCGAAGCGGCGTTTGCGCTTGAATTTATCGAACGTCTGCCCGATGGATTCGATTGCTTTCTGGGCGAAAAGGGCGTGCGCCTGTCGGGAGGCCAACGCCAGCGCATCGCCATTGCCCGCGCGATCCTGCGCGACCCGGCCATTTTGCTGCTCGACGAAGCCACCAGTTCGCTCGACGCGGAATCCGAACGGCTGGTGCAACGCGCCCTGGAACGCCTGGCGCATGGCCGCACCACCCTGGTGATTGCCCACCGTCTCGCCACGGTGCGTTCCGCCGATAGGATTCTGGTGATCGATCGGGGCCGGATTGTCGGCAGCGGCACCCACGATCAACTGGTGGCCGAAGGCGGACTTTACGCGCGCCTGGCCGCCTTGCAATTCAAGGCTGCGTAGAGTCCCGCGATTTCGCCGCACGCAATTATCACCTATGCTTGCGGCAAGACTTTCCTTTTGTTACGGAATCCGCCCATCAACCCGGAGTTTGGCGCAGCTATGAACGACCAGCCGGAAGAACATCCGCTCCGCCGCCAGGTTGTGGCCGAGATGCACATGCGTCGCTTTCCGGCGTTGGCCCCACCCGCGCGGCTTGTTCAAATCGTGCGTATCGTCGCAGTGGCGGACCGGGACGCCGATCGCGCCGCCGCCTTGGCCATGCCCGATGGCGTGATGGTCGCCAGCGCATCGGGTGGCCGGCATGTCTCCGGCGAGACGGCGGATGGGGTGCATCTGTTCTGGGAATCGCACACCGAAGCCAGCACCGCGACCGTGATCCTGCCCGGCACTGTCCCCGTCGGGTTCGGCATGATGCCGGGTCAGGATAGGTACGAACGCTGGCTGGCGGGATTTCCCGGTCAGATCATCCGCTCGATCAGCCTGGCCGTGGTCCCCACCGTGGCCGATGCAGCGGCGCTGGCGCAATCCGCCGATTTTTCCGACGACGATCTCGTCAGTTGCGATTTGCTGGGCGGTGTTCGGATGTGGTCGGATTTTCGCATTCACGAGGATGGGCGCGGGCGGCTGATTGTCTCCGCCGGCTCGCTCAATCCGTCCGATCTGGGGCGATTGGTGCAACGGCTGCAAGAGCTTGGGAATTATCGCAATCTTGCCTTGTTGGGGCTGCCCATAGCACAGGCCCATATGCCACGCCTCGCAAGTCTCGAAGCGCAATTGGCCGAACAGGCCGAGCGGATCGGCGATGGAAGGTCGGCGGACGAAGACGTGCTCGATGTGTTGTCGGCCCTGTCGGCGGAACTGGCGAAGATGGCCGTCGGCACCAATTTCCGCATGGATGCCACCGAGGCCTATTCGCGGATCGCCCTGGGAAGGTTGGAGGCGCTTGGCGTCCGGCCGGTTCCCGGCCATCAGGCGCTCACCGATTTCACCGAGCGCCGTCTGGTTCCGGCCGTGCAGACCTGTGGCAATTTTCGCCATCGCGTGGAACGGGCCTCGCAACTTGCCGGATGGATCACCGCCCTGTTACGGGCGCGGATCGAAACAAGGATCGAGCGGCAGAACAGCGATCTGTTGAGCTCGATGAACCGCAGCGCGGATCATCAACTGCAACTTCAGCATTTGGTGGAGGGTCTGTCGGTGGTGGCGGTCAGCTATTATGCGATCGGCATCGTCGCCTATATGGCCAAAGCGGTGGAAAAACTGGCGCCTTCCGTTTCCGAGGAACTGGTCGTCGGCGTTTTGGCGCTGCCGATCGTGCTGGGTGTTTTTCTTATGCTGCGTTTGCGGATGAAAAGCGTCGCGCAACACGAGCGGAGCCACTGACGGCGGGCAACTTGTTTATTTTGCTTTACTTTATTATGTTAAATTGCTCGATTAAACAAAGGGCTAAAATGAAAAGCGCGTAGCTGCCGGCAATGGCCGGCGACGATTGAACCGAAGATGCAATCAGGGGAACGTCGAGTGCTCAAACGCAAGTTCGCCAAACACGTCAAAGTCGGCAGATTGATCGTTCGTGGCCTTGCGGATTCCGATCTCGCCTTTGGCGAGATTGCCCCGGATCGGCCGCATCTGGATGTCACCATTCGCGTTCAGGGCCGGTGGAACGCCTGGAAAATTGCACTTTTCCCCGATCCTTGTCTCGGCGAGGCCTATATGAACGGCACTCTGACCATCGAGCGTGGCAGTTTGCGCGATTTCATGGAAATCTGCTTTTTGAATTTCCGCAACACGGCGCCGGCGCCGCGCCGTGGTTGGGCGCTTCGGACGCTGCTGCATTGCAAGCGCGTGCTTCAGCAATGGAATTCGCGGCGCATCGCACGGCGCAACGTCGCCCGTCATTACGATCTGTCCGGTGAACTCTACAGTCTGTTTCTTGATGCGGACCGGCAATATTCCTGCGCCTATTTCGAGCATCCCGACGCGAGTTTGGACCAGGCGCAACAGGCGAAGAAAGAGCATATCCTGGCCAAATTGCTGCTTAAACCAGGGCATCGCGTGCTCGATATCGGTTCCGGCTGGGGCGGGCTGGCACTCACGCTGGCAAGCCGGGGCGGGGCGCATGTCACCGGGGTCACTTTATCGCGGGAACAACTGGCGGTGGCGCGGGAACGCGCGCTTGCCGCCGGGCTTGATGATCGGGTCGGGTTCGAATTGCAAGATTACCGCGATCTGGATGGAAAGTTCGACCGCATCGTGTCGGTCGGCATGTTCGAGCACGTCGGAACGCCGCAATATCAGACATTCTTCGATACGGTGGCGCGGCTGCTGAGCGAGGACGGCGTTGCGCTGCTGCACTCCATCGGACGTATGGACGAGCCGGGGACGGCAAGCGCCTGGATCGACAAATATATCTTCCCCGGCGGTTACGTGCCGGCCTTGTCCGAGGTGCTTCCGGCGATCGAGCGGACCGGGATGTGGGTCACCGATGTCGAGATCCTGCGTCTGCATTACGCCCGGACGCTGCGGCAATGGCAGATCAGATTCGCCGAAAATCGCGCCGCCGTCGCCAAGCTGTATGACGAAACATTCTGCCGCATGTGGGAGTTCTATCTGATCATCAGCGAGATGTCGTTTTACTATGACGGGTTGATGGTATTTCAGATCCAACTGGCGAAGCATGTTGATACGCTTCCCATCACACGCGATTATATGTACGGCGACAGCATTGGAACAAAAGACGGATGACTGAAAAACTTACGCCGGAGAAACTTGCCTCCGACCGGACGATGATCCTCGCGTTTGTGCGGCGATTCTATGAAATATCGCGGGCCGATGCTGAATTGGGCCCGTTGTTCGAGGCCGCGATCAAGGATTGGGACGCGCATGTCGAAATCGTCGCCAATTTCTGGGCCACGGCCTTGTTGGGATTGAAATTATACGAGGGCACGGCCTATTCCCCGCATGTGGGATTGCCCATCGAGGAGCATCATTTCGGCCGCTGGCTGACCGCGCTCGATCGTGCCGGCAAAGACACGTTGCCGCCCGAACTGGCGGAACGCGCCATGGCGCGCGCGCGTCATATGGCGATGAGCTTCAAAGCCGGGCTGTTGCCGTTCAAGCGCGCCGACGGCAGTTGGGGCCGCACGCCCTAGAGCACGTTCGGATCACGTTGAACCATATATGCGCGACGAACGTGCTCTAGCGTTTTGTTTTTACGCATGATTCACGCCTACGTGTTATTCAACCTGCGGCGATCATGCTCTAATTCGCATCCACCAAACCTACCCCCTTGATCAGCAGATGCACGGTTTCGCCGGGCTGGAATTGCAGATTCTGCCATGATTCGCGGCTGACGCGGGCCAGCAGATATTGGCCGTTGTCATCGGCCCCCAGCCGCATCAGCACGTTGACCTGTTCGCTTTGCGGCATCGCCGATGCGGTCAGGATACGCGCCGGGGGCGTGTTGAGGATGGTCGTGGCGCCGGGCACGTCGCGCGCCAGCCCCACATCCGACGCCATCACCCGCACCCGGCAATCGGCGCGATCCTTGCCCAACCGGCCAGGAATTTTCCATTCGTGCCCGTCGATCAGCAGCCTGGTGCTGCCATTGCCGGCATCATATCCGCTCACCCGAGCCCCCAGCACCGAAAGCGCATCCGGGCGGGCCGCCAGCGGCAGCGACAGATCGGTGAGCATTTGCGCCGTGGCGCCGCTGCCCGCCACCCGGCCTTGGCTCAACAGCACCAGATGATCGGTGATGCTGGCCATTTCCGCCAGATTATGGCTGACGTAAAGCATGGGCAGATCGAGCGCCGCCGACAGGCGTTCCAGTGCGGCCAGAATTTCGTCGCGCGTGCCATGATCCAGCGCCGACACGGGTTCATCCAGCAGCAATAATTGCGGTTGCGACAAAAGGGCGCGGCCAATCGCCACGCGCTGACGCTCGCCGCCCGACAGATTTTGGGTTTTGCGGCCGAGCAATGGCGCGAGTTCCAGCATATCGATCACTGCATCCACCTGGATTGGGCGCGGGGAACGATTCGGCGGCGCGCGCCGTGCGGCAAAATCGAGATTTTGCCGCACGTTCAGATGCGGAAACAGCGCGCCCTCCTGGAACACCATCCCCACGCCGCGCCGTTCGGGGCTCACCCAATTCACGGCATTTTGCCAAACCTCTGTTCCCAATTGCACCTGGGCGCCGGGGCAACGCTGCAAGCCGGAAATGATCCGCAGAATGCTGGTTTTGCCGCTGCCCGAGTCGCCAAACAGGCCGATGATGCCCTTGGCGGGCACGCTGAATTGTGCCGCCAGGGTAAAGCGATCGAGCACGCGGGTGATGCTGACAGACAGCATCATATCGCTCCACTGCGATCGAAGCGGCGCAAGGCGAGGATGGTAAGGAACGAAAAAACCAGCAATCCAGCCGAAAGTTCGTGCGCCGTGGTGTAATCCAATTCCTCGACGGCATCGAAAATGCTGGTGGACAGCACGCGGGTGTGGCCGGGGATATCGCCGCCGATCATCAACACCACGCCGAATTCGCCCAATGTGTGGGCGAAGCCGAGGATCAGGGCGGCGACGATGCTGGGACGGGCGATCGGCAAGGCAACGTGGCGAAAGCGGTCGAACGCGCCCGCGCGCAGGCTGGTGGCGGCCTCCATCAAATGGGGCGGCACGGCGGCGAATCCGGCCCTTATCGGCGTAAGCGCGAAGGGCAGGGAGTAGATCAGCGATCCGATCACCAATCCCGGAAAGCTGAAAGCCAGGGTGCGCAGGCCGAACAGCCGCAAAATCGGCGCCCAAGGCCCATGCGGCCCCAGGAACAGCAGCAAATAAAATCCCAACACGGTGGGCGGCAACACCAAGGGCAGCGCCGCCGCCGCCGCGATCATGTCCGCGCCCCAACCGCGCTTTTGCGCCAACCACCAGCCAAGCGGAATCGCGATCAGCAACAATAGTATGCTGGTCGTGCCGGCCAGTTCCAAACTGGTGGCGATAACTTCAATCATACTCTGCTCATAACCCGGAAATTCCCGGCGCGCACCCGATTCGCGCATTTGTTTCGCTGTGAATACCGCATTTTGTATCGCTGGCGCTTGGCTTTAGACCCCAACGCGCCCTATAAGGCTGTGTTCAATTTCGCGAGTGAGCCATGGACCTGCCCGTTCTAGACACCGCCGACGCCCGTAAGCGCATGGTGGACAGCCAAATTCGCCCCAACAAGGTAACCAATGACGCCTTGCTGGAAGGCATGCGCACGTTAAAGCGCGAGTTATTCGTGCCGGCCGCACTGGCCGATTTTGCCTATATCGACGAAGATGTGCCGCTTGGCGCGGGCCGCGTGCTGACAGAGCCGATGATTCTGGCCCGTCTGCTGCAAGCCGCCAACGTAAAGCAAGGCGAAAAAGTGCTGGTTGTCGCCAGCGGTAGCGGTTATTCCGCCGCTCTGCTGTCGGTAATCGGTGCGCATGTGACCGCTTTGGAAGAAGATGCAGCGC
>JAJZHU010000122.1 GCA_021798375.1 Pseudomonadota bacterium
GGCGCTTTCACCTGCAATACCCGCTCGCCCACCAGATCGGCCATCACCACCGTGCCGTCGGCATAACCCGCCGCCACGATATCGTGCTGCGGGTGGCTGGCGACCTTGGTGCAGATAATATCGGGGATCTGTGCCAGTTCCAACGGCGCCTTGCCCATCGGGCCGCCGCCGGTAAACGGCCACAACACGATCGCGTCGGCGCCCGAGCTCGCCAACCATTTGCCGCCCTTGATCCAACTCAGCGACCCGGTTTTGCCCGGATAACCGCTCATCCGCATATGCTGACCGTCCGACAAACGCCAACCATGCAGGCAATTTTCCTGCATCGCCGTCACCACCACATCACCGCTTGGATGCATGCTGATGGCGGTGTGACTGCCCTTCCAATCCAACTTGCGCGGATTGTCGGCTTTGGCCGCGACATACCAGATCGATGCGCCGCCGTAATGCGATGCCGCCACGCGCTTGCCCTTGGCGTCAAAGACAATGCCCGTCACGGTGGAAGGGTGCGGCAGTTCCTTCAACTTGCGCCCGGCGGCATCGAACAAAATGATATTCTTGCCCACCGCGCAGGCAAATAATCCCCCGCCCGCGTCCTTGAACGCCGCCACCTGTTCAACCCATTTCGAGCCAAATTTCGCAATCGCCACAATCGTGCCATCGATGCCGGTGCGCGCCAGCGCCCCGTCGTCCCCGCCCGACACAAACCCATCGTCGAGCCCCGCCGCAATCGCCAGCACCCCGCCATCATGGGTCTCGTACCGCGGCCATTCGCCGTCGAGCCCGCCCACAACGACGCAACCATCCCCCAAACCAAACCCCACGCGGGTGCCGGAACGATTGAACGCCGCCCCCACCACATAGGCATCGAGTTGATGCGACACGCCGCGCTTGGCCAGAAGATCGCTCATGGGGCAGCGGCCTCTTCGGCCACCTGACAAGCCTCGAACCCGCGCCGCAATTGCGGACGATTCAAATTGCGGCCGATGAACACGATGCGGCTTTCGCGTGGCTCGCCTTCTTTCCACGGGCCGATAAAATCGCCGCCGATGATTTCATGCACCGCCTGAAACGCATAGCGGCGGTCTTCATCCGGATAGGCCAGGATCCCCTTGGTGCGCAGCATATCGATGCCACGTTCGTTGAACAACGAGCCGATCCACATGGTGAAACGATCCGGATTGATCGGGCGTTTCACCGTAAAGCTCATGCTGGTGATATCGACATTGTGCGAATGACTGTCATCGGTGAGGAACTCGGGCGAAAACTCCAGCACCCGTTCCAGATCGAACGCCCCGCGATTCATTACCTGATCGATCGGCACATTGCTGTTTTGCGCATGATGGATGGTGACGAACTGGTTGATCGCCCGCACCTGCGCCTCGACCGCCGCCAATTGCGCCGGAGTCACCAGATCGGTCTTGTTGATCACCACCACATCGGCAAAAGCGATCTGCGCCTCGGCTTCGGGGCTATCCAGCAGACGTTTGGGCAAATTAAGCGCATCGACCACGGTGACGATGGCATCCAGCCTAGTCTTGGCTTGCAATGTCTCATCGACAAAAAACGTCTGCGCCACCGGCGCCGGATTGGCAAGGCCGGTGGTCTCGACGATGATGCCGTCGAACCGCCCCCGGCGTTTCAGCAGCGCCGAGATGATGCGGATCAGATCGCCGCGCACCGTGCAGCAGGCGCAGCCGTTGTTCATCTCAAAGATTTCTTCGTCGGATTCCACCACCAGATCGTTATCGACCCCCAGTTCGCCGAATTCATTGATCACCACGGCATAGCGTTTGCCATGCTGTTCGGTCAGAATGCGATTGAGCAAGGTGGTTTTACCTGCGCCCAAATAGCCGGTAAGCACTGTCACGGGTATCAGATCTGTCATGGAATCACTCCTACACTTATTCGCTATATAGAGAATGGCCGGCCAGAGACAACCGGCAGCAAAAGGACGAGCGGCTTGAAGATCACGGAACGGGTGGCTTTGTGGGGCATCGCGGTTGGGCTGCTGGTCATCGCGCTCAAAGCCGAGGCATGGCTGGTCTCGGGCAGCGTCGCGGTGCTGTCCGACGCGCTGGAAAGCCTGGTCAATGTGTCGGCGGCGGTGATTGCCTGGGGGGCGGTGCGCTTCGCGGCGCGGCCCGCCGATCAAAATCACCCCTACGGGCACGAAAAAGCCGAATTATTCGCCGCCATCATCGAAGGCGTGATGATCGTGCTGGCGGCGGTGGTGATCCTGTACGAAGCCGCCACCTCGCTGATGGATCCCACGCCGCTAAGACTTCCCTGGCACGGGCTGGGGATCAATCTGATCGCCACATTGTTCAATCTGGTCTGGTCGCTGGTGCTGCGTTACACCGGCAAAAAACATCGTTCGCAGGCACTCGCCGCCGATTCCGTGCATCTGCAAGCCGATGTGGTCACGTCGGTCGGCGTCACGCTGGGCGTTGGGCTGGCGGTAGTCACGCATATTCACGCGCTCGATCCGATCGTGGCGGGGCTGGTGGCGCTGCATGTGTTGTGGTCGGGGATGCAGGTGATTGGTCATTCGGTCGATGGGTTGATGGATACCGCACCGGCCGACCGGGTGATGCAACGCATCCGCAAAATCATCGCCGCGCACGGCGCCGGCGCCATCGAGGCGCATGATCTGAAAACCCGCGCCACCGGACGGTGGATCTTTTTAGAGTTTCATCTGGTGGTGCCGGGCGGGATGAGCGTCGCCGCCGCGCACGACATTTGCGACCGCATCGAACACGCGCTGATGAAGGACATGGACGATCTGGTGGTAACCATCCATGTCGAACCGGCCAGCAAGGCGAAAAACGAAGGCATTGTTCTGGCTTGAATCATCCCCGCGCGTGAGATGGAATTGTTCTTTTCCGAAAAAGGCCCCATTCTTCGGCGCCGTCATTTTATTCAAACAACATCAATTCGCGATTTTCCGGCGCTCCAGGGAGAAAACCACATGCGGGCCATTCGCTTTTATGAAACCGGTACACCGGATGTATTGCGACTCGAAACCATGCCGATCCCAACCCCACAACCGGGCCAGGTGCGGATCAAGGTTGAAACCATAGGGGTCAATTTCGCCGATACCATCCGGCGGCGCGGCGAATATTATCCCGCGCCGCTGGTGTTGCCCGCCATCCCCGGCATGGAAGTGGTGGGGATTGTCGATGCGGTGGGATCCGGCGGCGATCAAGGTCTGATCGGCCGGCGCGTGTTTGCCCGCGTCAACGGCGGCGCCGCGGAATATGTGGTAACCGCGACCGCCGCGATCTACCCTTGTCCTGGCGGGCTCGATCCGGTGCAGGCCGTGGCCCTGTTTGTTCAAGGACTAACAGCAGCGTTGATCTTGAAACGATCGGCCGAAATCAAACCCGGACAAAGCGTGTTCATCGAGGCAGCCGGCGGCGGGGTCGGCACGCTCGCGGTGCAGTTGGCCAAAATTTACGGCGCGGGCACGGTGATCGGCGGTGCCAGCACCACCCCCAAACGCGTCGCCGCTGTCGCCTTGGGGGCCGATCATGCGATCGATTACCGCCAGCCCGGCTACAGCGCTTCAATCCGCGAACTGACCGGCGGCAAGGGCGTCGATATCGTGCTGAATTCATCGGGCGACCATTATTTCAACGAAGGCCTCAAGGCGCTCGCCCTGTTCGGCACCATCGTGGTGTATGGTTCGGCCAGCGGCCCGGTCGCCCCGGTGCAGATCGAGCGGCTTTTCGGCGGCTCGCAACGGGTGGCTGCGTTTTTCCTGATGAGCGGCATGGCCGAGCCCGACCTGGTTACCCAAACACTGGCCGAATTGACCGCGCTGGTGCAAAGCGGGCGGCTAAAGCTGCAGATCGCCGCCACTTATCCCCTGGAAGAACTCGCCGCCGCCCACCAATTGATGGAAGACGGCACCGCGGTGGGGAAAATCGTCATCACGCTTTAGCCCCCCGGGGCCCATGGCCGGCATGAACGAATAAGTTGTTGTTCGCCAATGATCTGGTCCAATATGCAGCAAGGATCCGGGGCGGCGGCGAACGCCGCTTCGGGATAACAGGGAGCCTCGACGATCCACACCCACATGACCAATCACCCCGGCCCAACCTCTCCATTCTCCCGGCATCGAACCATGATCAAACGTGGCTTGATCGCGGGCGGTATGGTGCTGGGTCTGGTGGTCGCGGTGTATCTGGTGCCCAGGATGATGAATTGGAACCGCTACCGAACGCAGATTTCGGTTTTGGCGGCCAATCGCCTGGGGCGGCCGGTGTCGATCACGGGCGATGTGCGTCTCACGATTCTGCCGCACCCCGAACTGGTGGCGCAACATGTATCGGTCACCGACACGGTGACAGGCGCCACATTCACCGCCACCGACATGCGATTGCAGGTTGGATTGCTGGCCTTGCTGGCCGGCAGACTGGATCCGCGCACGCTCGATCTGGATGGCGCCGCACTGAATTTGCCATGGCCGATGGCGCCGGGCGGATTCAAAATGCGCCCCCCCATCGGCTTTGCCGCCCACATCCGCCATGCATCATTGATTGTGGGCTACGCCAGCATTTCGAACATCGACGCCACCCTGGCCACCGATGGCGACGAAGGCGACGTCAGCGTAACCGGCACCGGGCGTTTGGGCCAAGTGGACTGGGCCTTCACCGGCAAGCTCAGCGCGGTGGAGGCCGATCGTCAATCCGCGGTCTCGCTGCTGTTCACGGGCCTGGGCCCGGCGGACGGCGCCGTGGTGCGGCTGGAGGGGCGGCTTGGCGCCGAAGGCGCTTTCGCCGGCAATCTCACCGCCAGCGGCCCGGATCTGTCGCGTGTGTTGCTCACCCCGCATGGCGCGTTCGGCATCGAAGCCAAAATCCAGGCCGCGGGCGACAGCCTCACCGGCTCCGACGTGGCGCTCGAACTGGGTGGGGCGGATGGGCGCGGCTCGTTCCGCTGGCAGGCCGGCAACCCGGCGTTTGCGTTGCAACTCGTCACCACACGGCTCGATCTGGATGGTTGGAAGCATGTGTGGCTACAGCCCGCAAGCAACGGCATTTCGGTGCGCTTCGACATCAAGGCCGACGCGGCCACATTGGCGGGAGGCACGCTGCGCAATCTGCACATCGATGTGGAACGCGGCTACGACACCGCCGCCGCCAACAAAACCAACCGCTTGATTTTGCACGAATTCACCGCCACCCTGCCGGGTGAGACCGCTTTTTCCGCGCATGGCGCGGCCACCTCCACCGGCGCCAACGCCTGGCATTTGGATCAAGGCGATTTCAGCCTGAAAACCGGCGACCTCGCGCCCTCGCTGTCATGGCTGGCGGCGATGGATACCGATCTGCCCAACCCGCCCGGTCGGTCACCGCTGCCGGCCGATCTGACCGGAAAAGTCGAGGGCTACATCAACGGGCCAACCGACGGCACGCTGAACATCTCCGCCCTTTTGGGCCATATCGGCGGCGATGCCGTTGCGGGCACGGCGGGATACGCGCGCACCAATCGCAGCCGGGTCACCGCCGATCTCACCGTCGATCAATTGCCGCTCGCCCCGTTTACCGCGCTGAATTTATCGCCCAAGCTCGATTATGATCTCTCCATGACAGCCAAACAGGCCAGTTTGGGCCGGATCACCGCGCAAAATGTGGCCTTTCGCCTTTCGCACGATCAAACCGGCACCAAACTCGCCAATGCCCAGGCGACATGGGCCGGAATAAAACTGACCGCCAGCCTGAGCGAATTATCCAATGGTCAGATCGCCACCGCGGCAATTGATGGCGACGCGCCCAATCTGACCGGCTTGCTGGCGAACGCACCGTCGGGCTGGAACCCCACCAAGGAATTCGTGGCGCAACCGCTGCACCTCAGCGGAAGATTCGCCGGGCCCACCAACGCGGTCGGCGGCCATTTTTCCCTGAATGTGGGCGACACCCACCTCACCCTTTTGCCCACGCTCGATGTGCCCGAACAAACCATCGGCGGCGCGCTCACCTTGCGCGATCCGGGGGCGTGGCGTCTGGCCGCGCGGATGGGCTGGCCGGCCGAACCATGGCTGGGGGTCGGCTCGCTGGGGCTGATCGCACGCTTTCGGGCCAAGCCGGATCATCTGGCGGTGAATTATCTCGATCTCGCCCTGGGCGGAATGCGGCTGAAAGGCGGGTTCAGCTTCGATCTAACCGGCGATCAGTGGGCGTTGAACGGGCAATTGGTGTCGGATCGTCTGCCCCTGGCATGGCCGCAATGGAGCGCGCAAACACAGATCCCGACCAATTGGATCAAAGGCGGATCGGGCAAGATTTCATTATCCGCCAGTAACTTGGTGGTAAACGACGCACCTGTGGGATCGGATTTCCACGTCGATCTGGGCCTGGGCGACGGCGTGTTGAGCTGGAATAATTTCGCCGTCAATTGGGGGGGCGGCAGCATCAAAGGCAGTGGCGCCTGGCACGCGCTCGATGCGCAACCCAGCGTGAATCTGCAAGCACAGTTGAACAAGATCGCCCTCCCCGGCCCGCTGCTGGGCGGATCGTTCGATCTGTTGGCCGGCAATGTCAGCGGCCAATTGTCGCTGACCGCCCAAGGGCACAGCAGAACAACCATGCTGGCCACCCTGAACGGCAACGCCGACGTGACCGTGCGCGATGGCAAGCTGTCCGGATTCGATCTTGCCGCGGCCCGCGCGGCGGTGGGATTGCCGGGAATATTGCGACCGCCAGCGGTGCTGCTCGCGGCGCTGAGGCGCGGCAAGAGCAATTTCAACGCACTGCATATAATAGCCAGCATCAAAGACGGCGGTCTTACCGTCGAAGGCGGCAATCTGGACGAGGCCCGCCTCTCTGGCCAGGCCGATCTGCCCGGCAGCGCCATCGATCTGACAATGGCCCTGCACCTGCCCGACGGCGCTCCACCCGTCACCGCCCATTACAAAGGCCCATGGGCCGCCCCCGGGGTCAATGTGGATATGGCGGGCTTTAAAAAATGGCTGCCGCAGCGGCAAAAGGCGAAGGCGAAGGCGAAGGCGAAGGCGGTGGCCAAAGCGGTTAAGAAGTGAGGCGGGCAAGTCCTTTCAGGCCAGCCATCCCGGCACCGGCAAATTCTTCTCGCGCAGAAAGTCGGGGTTGAACAATTTCGACTGATAACGCGACCCGCCATCGCACAGGATGGTGGCGATCGTGTGCCCCGGCCCCATTTGCCTTGCCACCTCGATGGCCGCGGCGATGTTGATGCCCGATGAACCGCCCACGGAAATGCCTTCATTGATCAACAGATCGAAGATTTGCGCCAACGCCACAGGGTCC
>JAJZHU010000123.1 GCA_021798375.1 Pseudomonadota bacterium
GCTTGCAATTGGGCGGTCAACTGATCGAGCGACAATTTTTGATCGTTGACCGAAAGGCTGCCATCGGCAAACAAGGTGACGACCAATTTCGGGTGCGGCAGCGTTTGCGCGGTGCTGCTCTGCGGCAATTGAGAGGAAATCCCCGCGGCGGTGATCATCCGCACCGTGATCATGATGAAGAACACCAGCAGAAACAGCATGATGTCGATCATCGGTATGATTTCGATACGGCCCTTGCGCGGTGCGAAATAACGCATGAAATTATTCTCCCGCGACTGGCGCGGGCCGAAGCATTTTGGCTTCGCCGCCGTGATCCCACACCGCTACCCGCACTACGCCAAGCCGGTTGATCAGCATCACCTTCAGCGTTTCCATTTGATGCACGATCAATCGCACATCGTTGTTCAGCCCGTTGAAGGCAACCAACCCCATGATGGCGATGCCCAGGCCGGCGGCGGTGGCGACCAGCGCCTCGGCGACGCCACCGGTAACGGCGGAAGGCGAGTTGGCGGCATTGGCAAGCACCTGGAAGGTGGTGAACATGCCGATGATGGTGCCAAGCAAGCCCAGCAGCGGCGCCAGCGTCACCACGGTATCGAGCACCCAAAGGCGCGCATCGATCTGCGGCGCCTGCCACAGAATCGCCTCTTCCAGCATCGCCGCCATCTGATCGGGATCGGTGATTTCCGGATGATGCAACGGCACCGCGAGCAGTGCGGACAGCGGATGCCGCCCGGCGCGAACCATCAACCCGTCCAGCGCATCGAGATCGAGTTGGCGAAGCTGCGCCACCGCTTGCGACACCTGGTTGCCGCGCCGGATGGTGGAACGCAGATACCAGGTCCGTTCGATGATGACGGTGAGCGCCACCAGCAGCAAAAATACCATGAGATAGAGAATGCCGCCCGAGGTGGCGGCGATGGCAACGAGATGTTGGATGGTCATGAGGTGACCCTTCTTATGTTGTTAAGCTCCGGGTATGATCCGGATAAGCTGTTGACCGTATAACGGATTGTTGAAAGAGCAGCCCCGGAGGGACATCCCTGCGGGGCTGTGACGGTTGTGGCTAGCTGATCGGCGCCGAAAGCGAGACCATCACGCTGCGGCCGGCCTGGGTCCAATAGAGCGGCACGCCATTCGGATATTGAACATTCGAGCCCGGATTGGTCGCATCGGCCGTGTAGCCGGCAAGATCGATGATACCTCTGCTGTCGGCCAGGTTATCCACGCCCACCTTGATTTCGATCGGCGGCAGCGAATCGTTGATCCCGGTCAGCGTATAGGCGACATGCAGCCCGAGGTTGCTGTAAGGATCAAGCGGCATCGTATTGCCGACATCGCCATAGCGATGGCCGACCCATTTATCGATGAGCGACGCATACCATTTGTCGTGGTTATAGATCACGCCAAAGGCCGCTGTTTCCGCCGGGGTTTCCGGCATCCAGGTGTGGTCCACCGTGCTTTTCGCGCTATTGAGGCTGCCGTTGGCATAGACATTAAAGCCATGGCCGACGTTGATCGTGGCTTCCGCCTCGACGCCCTCATAGATCGCGCCGCCGCTGTTAAAGAAATAGCCGACGCCGGCGATCTTGCGGCTGTTAATCATGTTGGAGAAATCGATGTAGTAGGCATCAGCCGAAAGCGAGGCCCACTTGGTCTGATAACTGGTGCCGATCTGATAGTTCCAGGTCTGTTCCGGATTTAGATTGGCGCTGCCTTGCGGAGCGGTGGTGTAGAAGGTGTTCAGGTTGGGCGCCAGAAAGCCTTCGGCCACCTGCGCATACGCCGCCCATTGCGGGGCGATGCTGTAATGCAGTTCCACCGACGGCAACACGCTGCTCCAGGTCTTGGAATAGGTCAGTGGCGCCAGGGTTTTTTGATCGACGGTGGCGTCGATATGGCGGGTGAACGAGGCATATTTCACGCCCGGCGTAAGCGTGAGGCCCGGTAGAATATTCAAATTGGCCTGGATATAGGGTTGCGCGCTGTCGAGCGTGTCGTTCATCAGACGGTCCACCGCCGAAGCATTGCCGTTGGCCAGCGTGTTGATCGCCTGCGGCGCCACATTCAGCGTCATGTCGGCTTCGTATTGCAGGCGGGAGTTGGTCTGGTGATCGTACCACATGCCCGCATCGATATCGCCGATCGAAATTGCCTTGCTCACGCGAAGCAGATCGCCCACCGAGCGGTATTTCATCCACATTGCCTGACCGGGAACGTTATTGGCACCATACAGGGTGCCGTTCGGCGTGCCGGTCGCGGTATTATTGCCGTTGGCGTCGAGGCCGTTGAAGCCGTGGTGATAATAGCCGTAAGTATAAAGCTTGTTGTCGATGCTCCAACCGTCGCCCAGGATCGATTTCGATCCCAGATATTCGAAATCATTGGTGATGCGATCGTAATTATAGCCGGAATAATCCTGGCTGGTGGGATCGCTCGAGGCGCCCCAGTTCGGGCCGTGCGCGGCGATTTCCGCCGCGGTGGCGCCGATCGAAAAATTCTGATGCAGCGAGTTGTACATGGACGTCAAGGTGAGCACCGTATTGTCGCCCACCGGACGCTGCAGTTTTACCATCACGTTGCTGCGCTTGAGCCCGGCATTGGTCAGATAGCCGTCGGAACGCAATTGTTCGGCGTCGATAAAGGCCGTGGTGTCGCCGAATTTGGAAATATTGCCGGTATCCAATTCCACGCCGGCCCCAAAGGTGTTGAAACTGCCTACCGTCCCGTAAGGCGTCAGCGTCATCTGCGACAACGGATCCTTCGAGGTGATGGCGATGGTGCCGCCGAAAGTGGCGGTGCCGATGGTCGAAGCAGTGCCGGGACCACGATCGACCGTCGCCGGGCCAAGATCATGCGCCATGAAATACGAGGTGGTGTGGTGGGTAAAATCGTTCGAATCGCCCCAGGGAATGCCGTCGAAGGTGACATTATACTGACCGTCGGCAAAGCCGCGCATGGTCATGTTCTGGGTTTCCATCAGGCCGGGGCCGTTCGGCGCGGTGGCCATGATGCTCGGCGAAATCACCACCGCGGTGTCATAGTTGCCCGATGCGGGAACATTGTTCTGAATATATTGCTGGCTGATCACCGAAGTCGGCTGCTTGGCCGACAGCGGCGCCTTGGTTGGCGCGTTATAAGGCGCGCTGTCCGGCGTGGTGCCGGTGCCGTAATCCGAACCGGTGGCGCTGGTCTGGACTGTGCCGACATTGACGGTCTGCGCATGTGCCAGCGAGGTGCTGGCAAGCAGGGCAAATAACGTCGCAGCCGCAAAAGAGCGGTTGTTTGTTAGGGCGTTCATGATCGACTCCGGTATGGAAAAATCGACCCCCCTTTATGGCAGCAATTGCGCCACATCAACCATGATTGGATAACATCGTGCCGTCTTCACGAGAATGTCAAAAAACTGTCTTGTAATGTTATTGAATATGTAAAATTGTGGAAATATTCGATCGAAATATAAGCAAACTGCTGTTTTGAACCGCGACAGTTCCATGACAAAAATAAGTCATAAATATTACAGCGCCTATTTCAAAAAATAGCGATGTGCCAAGCGACCTTAATTTTAGTTGAATTTCGGGAAGGATGAATGGCGGCGGACAGGCGAATCGCCGCTCCGGTGTCTTGGAGCGTGATCACCGCGAAAGCCTGATTCCACGGCAAGCGATCACGCTTTAGAGCATGATCGCCGCAGGTTGAATGACACGTAGGCGTGAATCATGCGTAAAAACAAAAGGCTAGAGCACGTTCATCGCACGTATATGGTTCAATGTGATCCGAACGTGCTCTAGCGCGTCTGTAAAAAACGCTCGAACGCCAGCAGCGTTTGTTCTGATACGTGATGTTCGATCCCTTCGGCATCTTGTTCGGCCACATCTTCGGGCACGCCCACCGCGCGCATCAGTTCGACCACGATGCGGTGGCGGTTGCGCGAAAAAAGCGCCAGCGCCGCGCCGATATCGGTAAGGAACACGCCGCGGTAAGGTTTGCTGGTGGCCAGCCCCTCGCGCTTCATCTTGTTGATGTTTTTGTTGGCGGTGGCGTGGGAAACACCCAAACGGCGGGCAATGTCGGTCACCCGCGCCTCGCCCTCGATTTCGATCAGATCGGCGATCAATTCGACATAATCCTCCGACAACGCAGCCGATTGGGCGGCGCGGGTTTTCTTGAACCGGTCGGCCTGGCTGGGTTCGGCGGGGAGTTTGTCGCATGGAGGCATGACCGCGAGCTATAGGCCAAGGACGCCAACTGTCAAGCCATCCGACAAACTGTAGCCAGAGCTACATTATTTGCGAACGGCGCTCGACATGGATTGCAGGCAATGCTGCACAAAGAAGCATGTTGACCATAATGTAGCTATGGCTACATTATACCGCCTCGGATGCCATCGGGGCAACGAACATCCCACAGCCACGAACCGGAGTCATTGTGAGCGAGACCATCCTCAACCACAGAAAGCCGGCCCCGGTTGAAAACGCCGAGGAGTCTGTCACCCGCGGGGAGTCTGTCACCCGCGAGGATCTGTTGCGGGCGCGGGATCGTCTGAAGATTTTGAAAGCCCGCGCGGCGAAACGCTGGGGGCGGTTGTTGTGGCTGCTCGCGGGGCCGGGCGTTCTGGTGATGCTGGGCGAGAATGATGGCCCCAGCATGGTGTCTTATGCCACCACGGGCGCCACCTACGGCGTCGGTTTCTTTGTCCCGTTCATTTTGCTGACCTTTGTTATGGCCTATGTGGTGCAGGAGATGACCGTGCGTCTGGGGGCGGCGACCCATCGCGGTCATGCCGAACTGATCTTTCAGCGCCTTGGCCCGTTCTGGGGTTATTTCGCCATGGCCGATCTGGTGTTCGGCAACGTGTTGACGTTGGTGACCGAATTCATCGCCATCCAGGCGGGTGGCCTGTATTTCGGGCTGGCCTCGTGGCTGTCGGTGGCGATCGGGGCGGCGGTGGTGATCGGCTCGCTGGGTTTGCGGCGCTATGTCACGTGGGAGCGCGCGCTGATGGGCCTGGCCGTGTTCAATCTGCTGTTCATCCCGGCGGCGCTGCTGGCGCATCCCAACGGCGCGGCGCTGACCCATGCGCTGCGGCATTGGGGGCCGTTGCCGGGCGGTTTCAATACCGCGTTCCTCACCCTGGTCCTTGCCAATGTGGGGGCAACGGTGACGCCATGGATGATCTTTTTCCAGCAAAGCGCGGTGGTGGACAAAGGTCTGACCAGGGCCGATCTGGCGCAGGGGCGGATGGACACGGCGATTGGCGCCGGCCTGGCGGCGCTGGCGGCGATCGCCACGGTGGTCGCCGCGGCGCCGCTGTTCACGGCGCATGTGGATGTGTCGCAATTCGCCAGCGGGGCCAATTTCGCCACCGCCTTGCGCCCATTGATCGGCACCACCGGCGCCACCTTGTTCGCGCTTGGCATTATCGAGGCCGGATTGGTGGCGGCGATGACCATTTCGGCCAGCTCGTCCTACTCGTTGGCCGAGACAATGTCGGCCCGGCACAGTCTGAATCTCGATTTCGCCCAGGGGCGTTTGTTTTACGGTGCCGCGATCATTTCTACCCTGGTGGCGGCCGGGGTTGTGCTGATCCCCGGCGCGCCGTTGCTGGCGATGACGCTGACGGTGAATGTCATCGCCACCATGCTGATGGCGCCGGCGCTGTTGCTGCTGCTGCTGCTGGTCAACGACCGCGAGATCATGCGTGATTTGGCCAATGGCTGGTGGGCCAATGCGGCGGGCGGCACCATCATCGTCGCCATTTCACTGGTCGGCGCGCTGTATGGCGTGATCACGGTTTTCCCGGCGTTACTGGGATCTTGAGGGGGCGTTCATGCAGCAGGATCAATATGATGCCGGGTTGAATGATGCCGGGTTGATGGACGCGCTTGAACCCGCTCAGTTGACCCTGGCGACGCAACAGCCGCTGCCGCGCCGCGTGCTGGGGAGAGGTACGCTGGCGTTGCTGGCATTGCTGCGAATTTATGTTGTGATCGCGATTCCGGTCGTGGGTTATGCATTTTTTCACGCAATGCACGCACGATAGAGTAGTTTCCGGAGGTATTCGGATGGCGCGACTCGTGAGCCGGTGCTTGCGTTGAATATGGTTTTGATCCCGCGGAGTCGCGGTCTCGGCGTTCCCTGGTTGCCCCCCCCTTGTTGTAATCGGTGGAATAGGACGATGCATTCGAAATTATCCAAACTATGGTCTTGCGGTGCCGCGGTGGCGCTGGTGCTCGGTTGTTGCACGTTGTACCCCGCGCGCGCGCAAACCGCGCCCGACGCCCCGCCCGACGGTGCTGCTGGGCCGTCGAGCGACGTGAATTATGGTTATTCGCTGTTCAACCCGGTGCCGGATGCGCAGATGCGGCCGCTTGCCAGCGATCGTCCCGGCAAATCACAATCGCCGGTCACGGTGGATGCCGGCCATTTTCAGATCGAGGCGGATTTATTCAATTTCAGTTTCGGCCGCGATGGGCAAACCACCACGCGCCAATGGTCCACGCCGAATGCGCTGCTGAAATTGGGGCTTAGCGACGGGGTCGATCTGGAAGTGATCGCGCCGGGCGCGCAGAGTTTTGAATATAACGACCGCACCACCAAACAATTGGTCAAAGCCAGCGGGATCACCGATACCTGGGTGGGCGCCAAGTTCAATCTGTTCGGCGACGACCCCAACGATGGACCCGCCGGTCTGGCACTGGCCATGATTCCGATGATCAAGATCCCCACCGCATCGAAAGCGTTGGGCAATAATCGATGGGAAGCCACGGTGGCGATTCCCTGTCAGATCAGCCTTCCCGGCGATTGGGCATTGGTGGTGCAAAATAACGACGGCTTGCGCGCCAATTACACCGGCCAGGGTTATCACGGCGATTTTCAAGGGCTGGTCAATATCAGCCACTCGCTGTATTTTCAAAACCTGACCGCCGCCTTGGAATATGCCTATGATTATGCGCTCGAAGGGTTCGAGGGTCACAGCAGCACCGTCGATCCTTCGTTGCAATGGCAAGTGGCCAAAGGTTTGGCCCTGGACATGGGCAATTATATCGGTACCAGCGGCAAGGCGCCGGCCGAGAATCCGTATGTGGGGATTACGGTGCGGTTTTAGCGGGTGTTTTAAAAAATTAATCTAAAGGAAGAATCTTCTTTTTGGGAACAAAAAGGTAACTCCCAAGCTATCGCCCGAGAAATTGTCATCAACTCACTTGGGGTCGTTTGTCCGAACGATTTGTGCGGCGGAGCCATGGATAAGTGGCCCGCCTGCGCCAGACTCTTGACGGTCGCTTCGGCG
>JAJZHU010000002.1 GCA_021798375.1 Pseudomonadota bacterium
AATTTTCGCCCGAACCCATGCCGCGGCCACCCGAAATCACCACGCGCGCCGCCGAAAGCTCGGGCCGGTCGCTGTGCGCCACGGCCTGGCTGACAAAGCTCGCGCCACGGCTGGCGGAGCTTGGCGTGGCGATGGATTCGATGCTCGCGGCGCCACCCGTGGCGGGCGCCGGATCAAAGCTCGCCGCGCGGATGGTCAACAGCTTTTTGGCATCCCGCGAATGCACGGTGGCCAGCGCGTTGCCGGCATAGATCGGGCGCACGAAACGATCTTCGCCCAATACCGCCGAGACGTCGGAAATCGATTGCGCATCCAGCAGCGCCGCCGCGCGCGGGATCACGTTTTTGCCGATGGCGGTCGAGGCCGCCAAAATATGGCTGTATCCCGGCGCCAATGCCACCAGCAGATCGGCCAGCGGTTCGGCCAGGGAATGCGCGAACGAGGCGTCTTCGGCCAATAACACTTTGGCAATGCCTTGGATTTGCGCCGCGGTCTGGGCCGCGGCGCCCAGGTTGGTGCCGGCCAGCAGTGCATGCACTTCGCCCAGTTGAGCGGCGGCGGCGACGGCGCAACGCGAGGGTTGCTTGATCGCGCCGTCTTCGTGATCCAACAAAACAAGAATGGCCATAATCAGATCACCTTGGCTTCGAGTTTGAGTTTTTCCACCAGTTCGCCCACCGAATTGACCAGCACGCCGGCCTTGTGAACGGGAGGTTCGGCCACCGATTCGGTCACCAGACGCGGCGACGGATCAACCCCCAGATCGGCCGGAGTGATGGTTTCGATCGGCTTTTTGCGCGCCTTCATGATGTTGGGCAAGGTCGCATAGCGCGGTTCGTTCAAGCGCAAATCGGCGGTGACGATGGCCGGCAAGCTTAGCGCCAGCGTCTCCAGGCCGCCGTCGATTTCGCGGGTGACCTGGATGTTGGAGCCTTCGACCTTGATCGCACTGGCAAAGGTCGCCTGCGGCCAGCCCAGCAACGCCGCCAACATCTGCCCGGTGGCATTCATGTCGTCGTCGATGGCTTGTTTGCCCAAAATCACCATTCCCGGTTCTTCGCGCGCCACCAATGCTTTCAATAATTTGGCCACCGCCAACGGTTCCAGCGCCACGTCGGTTTCCACCAGAATGCCGCGATCCGCACCCATTGCCAGGGCTGTGCGGATCGTTTCCGCGGCCTGGGCAACGCCGGCCGAAACGATGATGACTTCGGTTGCCACCCCCGCTTCCTTCAACCGCATCGCTTCTTCAACCGCGATTTCATCAAAGGGATTCATCGACATTTTCACCCCGGCGGTTTCCACGCCGGAGCCATCGGATTTCACCCGAACCTTAATGTTGTAATCAACCACCCGCTTGACCGGGACCAAAAGCTTCATCGGACCTACGCACCTTGCTCAAAGAGAAATACGCACCCTCGTGTGGGTTTCCAGCGGACGTTATGAAGCGATGGGGCCGGATGTCAAATTGGGGAATGTGATGGCTGCTCTATCGATCGCGGAATAGAGTTAGAATCAGCACCACCAGCAGCAGGGCCAGTGCCTGCAACGCCACCCGCCATTGCATCAGCCGGTTGGATTTATGGGGATCCGTGCCGCGCACCAACCCCACCAAACCGGCCCCCAAAACGGCCAGTACGGCAAGCATGGCAAGCGCCAGAGCGATGAGCGTCAGGTCACGGAACATTAGGGCAGGCTAGGGGATTTCGGGCGGCAGGACAAGGGAAGTAAAAGAATTTTGCCGCTTTGGGGTGGGCATTACAGCCCCAACACATCCCGCATGGTGTAAATCCCCGCCGCGCGGCCATCCAACCACAGCGCCGCCCGCACCGCTCCCGAGGCGAACGCCCGGCGGTCGAAGGCTTCGTGTTGCAGCGTGATGCGTTCACTGCCCGCCGCAAAGATCACCGCATGATCGCCCACCACCTGCCCGCCGCGCAAGGTGGCAAAACCGATGCTGCCGGTTTGGCGCGGGCCGGTGTGACCATCGCGGCTGGTAACGGCCACGGCGGCAAAATCCTGCCCCCGGCCTTGCGCCACGGCGCGGCCAATGCCCAGCGCCGTGCCCGAGGGGGCATCAACCTTCTGTTTGTGGTGCATTTCCAGAATTTCGGCGTCATATTGCGCGGCGGGCAGTGCCGCCGCCATGCGTTCGGCCAGCACCATCACCAGATTGACCCCCGGCGAGTAATTGGGCGCGGCAATCAACGCGATGCGCTTGCCCGCGGCGTCGATCGCGGCTTGCGCGGCGGCATCGAACCCGGTGGTGCCCAATACCCACGCGGTATTGGCGCGGGCCAGCACTTGCGCGTGACGCGCCACGGTCGAGGCATGGGTGAAATCGATCACCAGATCGCAAGCGGCGGCAAGGGATTCGATGTTATCGAAAATTGTGATGCCAGGCGGCGCTGTGTCGCGGGCGGGATCGATCGTTCCGCCCACCAATTCGGCCCCCGCCAATGGCACTTCCTCGGCCAGCAAGCGCCCCATCCGTCCCGCAATTCCTGCAATGCCGATCTTCATTATGCGCAAACCTGATGAATAAACAATTTCGCTTTGGACCGACTCGCCGCATCGTTCAGTGAGGATCGAAGAAATCTTTCACCTTGGCAAAGAAGCCCTCGGATTCCGGGCTGCCTTTTGATCCACTTTTCGCTTCTTCCTCGAATTCGTCCAACAGCTCGCGCTGTCTTTTGGTCAGGTTTTGCGGGGTTTCCACCGCCACCTGGATATACATATCGCCGCGCGCGGTGGTTCGCAGGGTCGAGAAGCCCTTGGCGCGCAGCCGGAATTGCGCGCCGCTTTGCGTGCCGGCGGGGATTTTCACACGCCCCACGCTGCCATCGATCGAAGGCACCTCGATCTCGCCGCCCAGGGCAGCCAGGCTCATGCGCAGCGGCACGCGCAGGAAGATATTGGCGCCTTCGCGCTGGAACAATTCATGTGGGCGGACCGCCACTTGCACGTATAGATCGCCGGGAGTTGCCCCGGGGCCGCCCGCTTCACCCTCGCCGGTTACACGGATGCGGGTGCCGTCGTCGATGCCGGCCGGGATGGAAACCTTGAGCGACTTCTCGCGCTGTACGGTGCCCAGGCCCGAGCAGATCCGGCACGGATTCTTGATCACCCGCCCCATGCCGCCGCAAGTGGGGCAGGTGCGTTCGACCACGAAAAATCCCTGCTGTGCCCGCACCTTGCCCGAACCGCCGCATTGCGAGCAATTTTCCTGATTGCGGTCGCGATTTTCCGAGCCGGTGCCCGCGCAGGCCTCGCATTTCAATCTTGTGGGCACGCGCAGGGTGCGATCGCAGCCGGTGAATGCCTCTTTTAGCGAAATTTCCACCTGGGCGCGCAGATCGGCGCCCGCCCGGCGTCCGCCGCCGCGCCGCCCGCCGCCATTGCCGCCCATCATATCGCCGAACATCTGATCGAAAATATCGCCCAGATTGCCGGCATCGTTGAAATCGAACCCGCCGCGCGGACCGCCGCCCTGCTCGAACGCGGCATGGCCGAAACGGTCATAGGCGGCGCGCTTTTGTTCGTCCTTCAGACAATCATAGGCTTCGTTGATTTCTTTGAACTTGGCTTCAGCCGTTGCGTTGCCGGGGTTGCGATCCGGGTGATATTGCATGGCGAGCTTGCGATAAGCTTTCTTCAACTCATCGGCGCTGGCGCCTTTGGCGGCACCCAAGGTCGCGTAGTAATCTGGTTTGGCCATATCGGTCCCGTTCAGGCTGGCGGTCGGCGGAAGGGAGGGGAAGAAAGCTTTTCTTTTTATTCACAAAAAGAAGAGCGTTCTCCCTTTCCCTTCAATCCTGTCTCATTCAATGTCAACTGCTCAATTCAAAGCCGGGGCGATCATCTCGCCCCGGCTTCGCTTGTCTCGTCCGCGATTAAGAAGGTTTCTTCTTGGAATCAACGTCTTCGAACTCGGCATCGACCACATTGTCATCGGCGGCCTGCGGCCCGGCGCCAGGACCTGCTTCGGGTGAAGCTGCCTGTGCCTTGTAAATCGCCTCGCCGATCTTCATCGCGGTCTGCGACAAGGTCTCAGTGGCCGATTTAATGGCTTCCACGTCACCGCCATCCAACACCGCGCGCAATCCGGCCAGAGCCTTTTCACATTCGGCCTTGGCATCCGGCCCCAGCTTGTCGCCATGTTCCTTCAGTTGGCCGTCCACTTGATGGGCCAGACCGTCGGCATGGTTGCGGGCATCGACCAGTTCGCGCTTCTTCTTGTCCACTTCGGCGTTTGCCTCGGCTTCCTTGACCATGCGCTCGATGTCGGCGTCGGAAAGGCCGCCGCTGGCCTGGATGCGGATCTGCTGTTCCTTGCCGGTGGCCTTGTCCTTGGCGGAAACCGAGACGATGCCGTTGGCGTCGATGTCGAAGGTGACTTCGATCTGCGGCACGCCGCGCGGCGCCGGGGCAATCCCCATCAGATCGAACTGACCCAGCGGCTTGTTATCGGCCGCCATTTCGCGTTCGCCCTGCGAGACCTTGATGGTCACGGCCTGCTGATTGTCGTCGGCGGTGCTGAAAGTCTGGCTTTTCTTGGTCGGGATGGTGGTGTTGCGATCGATCAGGCGGGTGAACACGCCGCCCAAGGTTTCAATGCCGAGCGACAGCGGAGTCACGTCGAGCAGCAACACATCCTTCACGTCGCCCTTGAGCACGGCGCCCTGGATCGCGGCGCCGATGGCCACCACTTCGTCGGGGTTCACGTTGCGGGCGGGCTCGCGGCCGAAGAAATTTTTCACGGCTTCGATCACCTTGGGCATGCGGGTCATGCCGCCGACCAGGATGACTTCCTCGATCTCGGAGGCCTTCACGCCTGCGTCTTTCAACGCGGCCTTGCAGGGTTCCATCGTGCGGATGATCAGATCTTCCACCAGTGCTTCGAGTTTGGCGCGGGTCAGCTTCAGCACCAGATGCTTCGGACCCGTGGCGTCGGCGGTGATGAACGGCAGGTTGATTTCGGTTTCCTTGGCCGAGGAAAGCTCGATCTTGGCCTTTTCCGCCGCTTCCTTCAGGCGTTGCAGCGCCAGCTTGTCCTTGCGCAGATCAATCCCCTGGTCGCGCTGGAATTCCGCCGCCAGGAAATCGATCACGCGCAGATCGAAATCTTCACCGCCGAGGAAGGTGTCGCCGTTGGTGGATTTCACTTCAAACACGCCGTCGCCGATTTCCAGCACCGACACGTCGAAGGTGCCGCCGCCCAGATCATAGACCGCGATGGTGCCGGCGTGTTTTTTGTCCATGCCGTAGGCAAGGGCCGCCGCCGTGGGTTCGTTGATGATGCGCAGCACTTCAAGACCGGCGATGCGGCCGGCGTCCTTGGTGGCCTGGCGTTGGGCGTCGTTGAAATAGGCCGGAACGGTGATTACCGCCTGGGTCACGGTTTCGCCCAGATAGGCTTCCGCCGTTTCCTTCATTTTGCCCAGGATAAAGGCCGAAACCTGCGACGGCGAATATTTCTCGCCACGGGCTTCCACCCAGGCGTCGCCATTTTCGCCCTTGACGATGCCGAATGGCACCATGGCTTTGTCCTTGGCGACGGTGGGGTCTTCAAACCGGCGCCCGATCAGGCGCTTTACCGCATACAGCGTGTTGGTTGGGTTGGTCACCGCCTGACGCTTGGCGCTTTGCCCAACCAGACGCTCGCCGCTGTCGGAAAATGCCACCATCGATGGTGTGGTGCGTGCGCCTTCGCTGTTTTCGATCACGCGGGTCTCTTTGCCCTCCATGATCGCAACGCACGAATTGGTGGTACCGAGATCGATACCGATAACCTTGCTCATATGTAGCTCCTTTTCAGCGGGAATACCGGGCCCGAAGCACCGCGGCGTTCCCCTTGGGTGGAATGCAGAAGATGTATTTAGTCGAGGTTGGTTGAACAAGGGTCAACACACCAAATTTTTTAGTCTCGTTCCATTGGGCGACCCAGCCCGTTTCGTTACTTCTAGGCCGTGGTGTCCAACCCCGAATGGGGTGGGGCGGGTGCCGCGGACGCCGGTGCCGCAGCGGGCGTGGCGCCGTCGCCGGCTTTGGACACCACCACCATCGCCGGGCGCAACAGGCGGCCGTTGAGTGTCCAAGCCTGGCTCCATGCCTGAAGCACCGTGCCGGGCGGGTGATCGGAACTGGGTTGCTCGGCCATCGCCTGATGCAGATTGGCGTCGAACGCACTGCCGGTCGGGTCGGTTTTGACGATGCCGTTGCGCTCCAGCAGCCCGATAAAGCTGCGTTCGATGCCCTCGAAGCCTTCGCGCATCTTGGTCACGATGTTGGACTCATCGTCACGCGCGGGGGGCAGGCTATCGAGGCCGCGACGCAGATTTTCGGCGGCTTCCACCACATCGCGGGCGAATTTCTGTACCGCGTATTGGCGGGTTTCTTCCACCTCGCGCTTGGTGCGGGCGCGGACATTGGCCATTTCGGCCTCGGACCGCATCCAACGATCGCGCATGTCGTCGCGTTCGGCTTCCAGTTCGGCGATGCGGGCCGCGGCGGCCTGCATCAAAGCCTCGGGGGTTTGGGGCGCCTCGGAGGCATTGGGGGTTCTATCGGTGTCTGTGCTCATGGTGCCGGGAGGTAAGATGAAGTGGGGCAATAAACAAGGGGGAGCCTTGCGCCATTTATGCAAATATCACCGTCCGCCATGTGGGACATTGATATGGGACATTGATATAGGTAAATGACCCGGCTTGCGTAAATGGGCGGCACGACCCTTATAGTTGCGACCGCTTGTGTGGAAATATGCCCATGTCCGCCCCCATGATCCGCCCCCCTACGCGCACCGAGAAAGATTCATTTGGCGCCATCGAAGTGCCGGCCGATCGTTATTGGGGCGCGCAAACCGAGCGCTCGCGGCAGAATTTTCACATCGGCGGCGAGACGATGCCGCCGGCGCTGATTCACGCGCTGGGGGTGCAAAAGCAGGCCGCCGCCGGCGCCAATGTGCGATTGGGGGCGTTGGAGGCAGCAGTGGGCGAGGCGATCGCCGCCGCCGCCGCCGAAGTGGCGCTGGGCCAATGGGATTCGCATTTCCCGCTGGTGGTGTGGCAGACCGGATCGGGTACCCAGACCAACATGAACGCCAACGAGGTGATTGCCCGGCGTGCCGGCGAAATCGCGGGGCGGCCGATTCACCCCAATGACCAGGTCAATTGCAGCCAATCTTCCAACGACAGCTTTCCCACCGCCATGCACATCGCCGCCGCACGGGAAATTTCGTTTCATCTGCTGCCCGCCCTGCTGGCGCTGGAGCTGTCGTTGTCGGCCAAGGCGATGCAATTCAGCGATATCGTTAAAATCGGCCGCACCCATCTGCAGGACGCCACGCCCCTGACGTTGGGCCAGGAGTTTTCCGGCTATGCGCAGCAGATCGTTTACGGCATCGGGCGGGTGGAGTGCGCCCTGCCCGCCGTGCTGCGGCTGGCCCAGGGTGGCACGGCGGTGGGAACCGGGTTGAATGCGCCCCCCGGTTTTGACGTGGCGTTCGCCGAGGAAGCATCCCGTCTGACCGGCCTGGGATTTACGCCGGCTCCCAATAAATTCGAGGCGCTGGCGGCGCATGATGGGTTGGTGGAATGTTCGGGGGCCTTGAACACGCTGGCGGTGTCGTTGATGAAAATCGCGGGCGATCTGCGCCTGCTCGCCTCCGGTCCGCGTTCGGGCATCGGCGAGATCAATCTGCCCGCCAATGAACCGGGCAGCTCGATCATGCCGGGCAAGGTGAACCCGACCCAGTGCGAGGCCATGACCATGGTGTGCGCGCAGGTGATCGGCAATCACATGACCATCAGCCTTGCCGGCGCGGGCGGACAGTTCGAGCTCAACGTGTTCAAGCCGGTGATCGCCTATAATCTGCTGCAATCGATCCGCCTGCTGGGCGACGCCAGCCGCAGCCTGACCGATCATTGCGTGGTGGGGATTACCGCCAATGAACAGCGCATCGCCGATCTGCTGGAGCGCAGCCTGATGCTGGTGACGGCTTTGAACCCGCACATCGGCTATGACAAGGCGGCTTTGATTGCCAAAAAAGCCCACGCCGAGGGGCTTTCATTGCGCGAGGCGGCCGTCGCGTCGGGGTATCTGAGCGGGGCGGAGTTCGACCTGTGGGTGGTGCCGCGGGATATGGTCTGAGATTATCGCCGTAAGGCTGCTCTGACCATGTAAGAGACTGGGCGATGACCTGGTGCCCAGATGGGCGTAGGTCCAGCAGCGGTGGGCTTGCCTGGGCTTGACGTTGCGGGTTGCGGCGGCTATGTCCGCTGCCTCTCGGCTGGATGGCGGCGTAGCTCAGCGGTAGAGCAGGGGAATCATAATCCCTTGGTCGGCGGTTCAAATCCGTCCGCCGCTACCATCGGGGTTGAGGCAGAAGGAAGGCGTAAGGCCTTCTTTTTTGTAAAAAAGAAGCAAAAAAACTTTTGATCGCGGGGCCGTTGCATCTTCTGGTGCGTGTCGGCCCTTGGTATGGGGTGACTCGGCGTAGCACACCGCCATTGCGATAAGCGCGAATGCGCTTCACGGCCACCGATGCGGCGGCCAATCCAGAGTACAGCGTGGTGTTATGGGTGCTAGGGTGTACTCTGGGGCGATCCATGTATTATTCAATCGGATCGCGACGCTTCCGACTGTGGGCAAGTTCGGATTGTTGCTGTCGCTGTACGATCACCGTAAGTGCGCATGGTCCTCCCGGCTGTCGTGATCGAGGAAGTAGAAACCACCTGTTACAACAGGTTGGCAGGTGATCGAAAGGAGCAGACTGCTGATGCCATTCGAAAAAATGGGGGGCAAGATGCCCCCCAAGTAGTTCTCATATCGGAACTAAAATCGGCCAAGCCTTTAGGCCGTATTTTTTGGCATAGAGTCTTTGCCCGGTCATGGGACATGTCCGCCATGGGCGGAATATGTAACGATATCCGGGAGGAGCAAGGGGAAACACAGTCTTATACCAGACGGCGTAAAGTTTGACCCAGCTATAGCTCCACCGTCATCAACTCACTTGGTGTCGTTTGTCCGAACGGGTTTTGTGCGGCGGAGCCATGGATAAGTGGCCCGCCTGCGCCAGACTCTTGACGGTCGCTTCGGCGGGCCACTTATCCACAGCTCCAACGACTTTTGGTTCAGACGGTTGCGCCTTCGGGACGGAGCAGTGCGTTGATGACGACGTCACAAGGGTCAGTCTCTACGCGGTCTGGTATTAAACCAATACGTTGAAGAAAGAGGGGAATCTTCTTTTTGTTCACAAAAAGAAGACTGCCTTCCACTTTATACTTTATTGATTTTATTTACATTATTCCCCGTTCTAAACTCATACCAACGCCCCGCCGCCATCCACCAGCAGCACCGCCCCGGTGATATAATCATTGGTCAGCATCGTCATCGCCGCCTTGCCGATATCCCCGGCGGTGCCGACCCGCCCAACCGGCAAACGGGCGACCGTGGCGGCGAAGATCGATTCCTTCACCGCCGGTGGCAGGCTGTCCCAATATTCGGTATCGACCAGACCGGGGCAGATCACATTCACCCGGACCGGCTTGAGTTCCAGCGCCAACGCCTGACCGAACGCCTCCACCGCCGCGTTGATGGCGCTGAGCGTGCCGGTAACGGCGCTCGGGCGGCGGCTGGCCAGGCCCGAAAACAACAGGATCGAACCATCCGGCGCAATTCTGGCTTTTTGGATCAGGCGAAACGGACCCCAAAGTTTGCTGTCCATCGACGCCTGGGCGTCTTCGATCGAAGCCCCCCGAAAGCCCGCCGCTTTGATGCTGGCGGCGCAGATCACCAGATGATCCACCTGCCCCAATCGTTCCCACAGCCGCGCGACGGAATCGCCATCCATCACATCGACCTGCTCGCCCGAAGCACCCGCGCCGAGCGTTTCCGCCGCCTTGGCCACCTTATCCGCCGAGCGCGAGGCAACCACCACGCGCGCACCGGCCGCCAACGCCTGCTGCGCCACCGCGTAACCCATGCCCGACGTGCCGCCAACCACCAACACGATCTTGTTGTTCAATTCCATCGGAGTTGGCCTTTAATGTTGCATCAGTTTCAGAATATAGCCGGTGTCCATATACTCGCGCAGCGTCTTCACCAGACCATCCTGCACCTCGAACACGATGCAATAGCTGTTCTGATATTTGCGTCCGTCCTTGAAATTGCCGAAACCTTCTATTTCCGCCACCACCCAGGGGCCGGCGGCGATCAGATTTTTGAGCTTTGAAACCGGACGCCCGTCGAACTGCGCGCGGGCGGGTGCAATCACCGTGTCCACGATAACGTCGGGCCCGCTATAGGGCGTGCCGAAACCGGGGATCGACGTGCCCATCATGGTCCAGGATATTTGCGGATGAAGAATGCGCTTGAACGGCACGAGATCGTCGGCATCGAAAAGTTCAAAGAATTTTTCGACAACTTCTTTGCTGGTCATGGCCTGTGCGGTCACGTTGTCCTCCTGTTTTTGTCGCGTTACTTGAAGATTCTTCCCTTACTTCGCCGTCACGCCGCCATCCAAAATCAAATCCGAACCAGTCGCAAACGAAGACTCATCCGACGCCAGATACAAAATGCCGAAAGCAATGTCCTTGGGTTCACCGAAATGCGGGATCACGTTGGATGCCGCGAGCAGCGCCCGCGTTGCCGGATCGGCCAGTGGGGCGCGCGTCAGGCCGGTTTCGATCAGGCCGGGAAACACCGCATTGGCGCGAATCCCTTGCGCGCCATAAGCCACCGCGGTGTTGCGCGTGAACGACCGCAACCCGGCCTTGGCCGCGCTGTAATGCATGAAACTACCGCCAACCAGCGCCGCGACCGAGCAGACATTCACGATCACGCCCTTGCCCCGCTTGAGCATTTCGGGAATGGCGCGTTGCGTGCCAAGAAACGGGCCGGTCAGGTTGATGGCCAGATGCTGATCCCAATCGGCGCGGGTGATATCGGGCAATGACACCATATGGGTGCGCACATGATAACCCGCGTTGTTCACCAATATATCGACACCACCGAATTGTTCGACCGTGACGGCAATCACATGATCCCACGCCGTTTCCGATACCACATCATGCTGCACCGCCACCGCGACGTGGCCCTCGGCTTTGATCTGCGCCACTGTCGCCTCGGCGGCGGCCAGATCGATGTCCGTCGCCACCACCTTGGCGCCATGCGCGGCAAACAGGCGCGCCGTAAACCCGCCAATGCCGCCGCCCGCGCCCGTTACAATCGCCACTTTGCCGGGCAAGCGCGGACCAAATCCGAAATCGGTCATGATGTTTCTCCCTGTGACGGCAATTGATCGCCGAGTTCAGGGGGCGTGCCACCTATCTATTGGTGGGGGCGGCTCTAATTCCCCACCTTGCGAAACCGCAGCACGAAATTATCCGCCTCGCCGATCGATTGATAATAGGCGCGGTCCCGCGCCCCCAACGCCAACACCGGCGGCAAGGTCCACACGCCTTTGGGCCAATGCGCCGTATCGCGCGGATTGGCGTCCATTTCCGAACTGGCAACCAGCTTGAACCCGGCTTTTTCGATCAAGGCGATGGCGTAATCCTGCCTGACATAACCATCGGCCGCCTTCGGATCCTGGGGATCCTGGCGCTGACCACGATGATCCTCGATGCCGAACACGCCGCCCGGCTTCAACGCCCGGTGGATCTTGGCCAGCACCTGATCGGCAGTGCCATCGCGCAACCAATCGTGCAGGCTGCGAAAGCTCAACACCAAATCGACGCTGTGCGGCGGCGCAATGTCGGCATCCGACAGCAGCGTCTGAGTGATCTTGCCATACCAGGCCGGATCGGCGGCAAGCTTGGCCTGAAACGCCGCCACGCCCTCGGACGATTTGCCTGACGATACCACGTAATAATGACCGTAATCATGCAGATAAGGTGCCAAAAATTCGGTCCAATAGCCACCGCCCGGCAGCAACTCAACCACTGTTTGCGTCGGCTTCAGACCGAAAAATGCCAACTCGGCGGCCGGATGACGCATTGCATCGCGCGCCACGAACGCCGGACTGCGCGCCGGGGAACGCAACGCCCCCGCCAGCGCCGGATCTTCGCCGTGAGCGGGAAATGCGGCCAGCAACAGGCCCGCGGCCAGCAACCATGAATGCTTCATCGTAAAAGATCCTTTTCTTCTTCCACCGTCCTATCCCATTAAAGGCCATGTCCGCAAAAATTTGCGAACCGATAAGGAAAAACCGATCGGGGGATAGGCATTTCTATCTCTCTTGCGCGATACCGCGTTCGCCCATAGCGTTGGCGCCAACAAGACAGGGGAACACTCATGAAAATCGCGATCAGCGGCGCATCGGGGCCATTCGGCTCCGCCACCGCCCAGGGCCTGCTCGACCGGGGCATCAAGCCCGGGCAGTTGATTTTGTTGTCGCGCCACCCCGCGCAGTTGCAACATTTCGCCGATCTTGGCGCCGAAGCCCGTTACGGCGATTTCGACGATTATGATTCCCTGGTGAAGGCGCTAGCCGGCGCCGACCGCATGTTGATGATCAGCACCAACCGCGTGGGTCAGCGCGAGCCGCAACACACCAATGCCGTGCGCGCCGCGGTCGCCGCCGGCGTAAAGCATGTGTTTTACACCTCCTTTGTCGGCACGCCGGAAACCGTCTCGCTTGCCGTGCATGATCACCGTTTCACTGAAAATCTGCTGCGTGGATCGGGCCTGAATTGGACCTTTTTGCGCAACTCCCAATACACCGAGGCCATGCGCGATGCCGGCTTTCCGATCGCCATTAAGGACGGCCGCTGGTTCTCCGCCAGCGGCGAGGGCCGCATCGCCATGGTAACACGCGAAGATTGCATCAAAGCCGCCGTTGCCGCCCTGGCAACCCCTGGCCACGAAAATCGCAAATACGACATCACCGGACCGGAATTGGTGAGCTATCAGGATTTGGCCGCATTGGCATCGGAACTTTCGGGCCGCGACATCGCGTTTGTCAGCGTGGACGAAGCCGCCCGCTATGCCATGTTCGACGCCATCGGCGTACCGCGCTCGGCCAAGGACGACCATGTGGTGAACGGCTTCGGTTGGTGCAGCGACGATATGGTATCGTTCGAAACCACCATCCGGCTTGGCGGCTTCGCCGTGATTTCCGACGACATTGAATTGCTGACCGGCCACAAACCGGAATCGGTGCGCAGCTTTCTCAGCCGTTCCAAGGATCTATTCCGCGCCATCGCGGCGGAATCCAACGGGACCTGAAACGGCAAACAGGATTACCCGTGTCACCAGACACTCGCTCCCTGTCCTGGCGAATAAATTTGTGGCATCAAGTGATAGCAAGCGCCGCCGAACTGCTTTAATATCGACGCCGTCAGGGCGGCGATCACAAAGACCGGCGCCGAATTTGGGATCCGCCGCTTGCGCGAAGGCTACAATGCTATCTGCTCCTTAAATAAAAAAGATAACCTTCGCGGCGATCTTGCCACAATCGAATCAACAATCATCAACCAGAGTTGAACCATGTCTTCCAAGAGCTTTATCCTAAAATTTTCCTGCCCCAACAAGCGTGGAATCGTCGCCAGCATCGCCGCGGCTTTGTTCAAGATGGATTTCAATATCGTCGATGCACAGCAATATAACGACGAGGCATCGGATCAGTTCTTTGCCCGGATCGCGTTCGATGGTGTGGCTTCTCCCACAATAGACGATGTCACCGCCCTGATCGCGCCGGTCGCGGCACAATTTCAGATGAACTATACCGTTCAAGACAAATCGGTGCTGCGCCGTGTGTTATTGCTGGTATCCAAATTCGATCATTGCCTGGCCGATCTGCTTTATCGTTGGCGGACCAACGAACTGGAGATGGATATTGTCGGCATCATCTCGAACCACACGCCGGAATTTTTCTCCCATCTCGATATCAGCGATATCCCGTTTCATTATTTACCAGTCACCCGCGAAACAAAATCGGCCCAGGAGGCACAAATCTGGGAAATCGTTCAGCAGAACAAGCCGGATTTGATCGTGCTGGCGCGCTACATGCAAATTCTGTCGGATGAACTTTCCGCCAAGCTATCCGGTAATTGCATCAACATCCACCACAGCTTTCTGCCCAGCTTCAAGGGTGCGAAACCATATCACCAGGCCCATGCGCGCGGCGTAAAAATCATCGGCGCCACGGCGCATTATGTAACCGGCGATCTCGACGAAGGCCCGATCATCGAACAGGATGTGGAACGTATCAGCCACCGTGACACGCCGGAAAATCTGATTCGCAAAGGCCGCGAAATCGAGCGCCGGGTGCTAGCGCGGGCGGTGCGTTCGCATTTGGAGGGGCGCGTTTTGCTCAATGGCACGAAGACGGTGGTGTTTCCGGAATAGGCGGGAAGGAAGCGTCTTCTTTTTTTGAAAAAAAGAAGCAAAAAAACTTTTGTTAATTTTTACCTGTGCGCATGGCGATAATGCCGTGCGCACCACTGCTAAAAAAATCTTGGTTCGGCGGCGACGGCGCAGATCACGCTGGCAAATTTGCCAGCCTGCAAATGATAGTGAATGAACTGCGGAATCTCGATCACCTGGCCGGCCTTGGGTGTAATAAGCCGGCCGTAACCCGCCGCCCGCAACTCCTCCGGGGTAACATCCAACACCCCTTCCAGCCGCACCCGCGCTTCTAGCACCACGATTCTATCGTTCGACAGAAATTCATCGACCGCGATCGTCTCGTTCACATGGCGATGGAAAAAGCGGTAGAAGCCGATGAATTCAGCCGGGCCATGAAAATTGTAACCCGCAAACGACACCGTGAAATCATCGGCCCAGAAACGCAAAACGCCATCGTAATCACGGCGATTGAAACATTCGAGATAGGCATTGAAAGCGGTGCGATCCATGGCGAAGCTCTCCGGAATTGATGAAAAATCGACAAAAATTTTATCAGAACATCCCGTTCTTGTTGAGCTGCTCTGTAGGCACGTTTTGAATGATATCCCAATGCTCGGCGATTTTACCATTTTCCATGCGGAAAATATCCACCACCGCGGCTCCCGCCTCGCCAGGACTCAGCACGGTATGCACATGAAAAATAACATAGTCGCCGTCTGCGAAAACACGTTTGATCGTGGTTTTGATCAGCGGATGTTCCGCGCGCGCCCAATCCAGAAATGATTTAAGCCCCGCCACGCCATCGGCGGCCAACGTGCTGTGCTGGATATAGTTGGGTGAAAAATATTCATCGACACGGGACGAATCGAACGAAATGATAACTTTTTCGTATGCTTCGATCGCAATACGGCGATTGCTTTCCTCAAGGGCGCTATAGGTCATCGTCTCCCCTCCATCGCGCGAGGAACAGCGCCAAGGCTGGACCTTCATTGGTTGGCGGATAGATTGGAGTAGAAAGCGTGCGAACGCAAGTTTCGTTCGAAATGCTGGGTTTGAAAACAGACGTTGCGATGACAGTTTTCTAAAATTTTCGCAAAATCGGGACGAGTAAGTAAAACCGTCACCAGCCCCCCACGTCATCTCCATTTTAGACGTTCCAATTGGCCCCCGGGTGAGGGATGCGGGACGCGATGAAGGGCAGGATGGGGAGAGTTGTTGAAAATGGGGTTAACGCGGACGAAAATTTTGATGCGTGGACGGAAAGTTGCTGGCGCCGTGCCGTGGCCAATATGCCTCTGAATTGGGCAGTTTGCTTCTGTAGCGGGCGGATTTGGCAGGCTTGGACTGCCGAACATTGTGTGGTTTTGACAATTTAGCGGCGGTGCGGTTGGAAAAGGTGGAATCTTGATACGCGGGAATCAGCGTTAGCTGGATCCCAACGCGCTGATTTAGTGGTAAAAAGTCATTGTTACTACTGGATGTAGTGCGGTTCTTGTCCCAGAACGATTCTTCTGGTACTTGGATCGTGTCAGACTCAGCGTTCGCGCGCTGAGTCTGACGATAACCCGCTGACTTTCGGAGTTGAGCGGGCTGGTATCTCACTCAAGACGATTGGTAATCTCCGATCGTTGACCAGGTCAAGCTCCATTTTACTTAACGACGCACTCGAGCCCGAGCCGTCAACGATGGAGTACGCCTATGGCTAATAATACAGACCGCGTAGAGACTGACCCAAGTGAGTTGATGACGGTGGGGCTAGAGCTGGGTCAAACTTTACGCCGTCTGGTATAATTTATATTTATTTTGACGCAGCCCGTATCAGCAGCGCGCATACAGCAACCGCGCCCGCAACGTGCCCGGCAGATCGCGCAATTCTTTCAGCAACGCCTCGCTGTCGTCCGTGGCGCCGTCGGCGTCCACCACCACATAGCCGGTGGTGCCTTCGGTTTGCAGATATTGCGAGGCGATATTGATGCCGCGGCGGGCGAACACATCGATGATTTTGGCCAACATTCCCGGCGCATTGTGATGCACATGAATAAACCGCGTGCCTTTGGGGCGGGCGGGAAGCTGGGCTTGGGGGAAATTCACCGCGCCGATGGTGGTGCCGGTGTCGGAATAGTCGGTTAGTTTGCGGCCCACTTCGACGCCGATGCGTTCCTGGGCTTCGGCGGTCGAACCGCCGATGTGGGGGCTCAGGATCACGTTGTTCAGGCCTTGCAACGCCGAGACGAAAGGCTCGCCATTGGCGGCGGGTTCCTTGGGAAACACGTCGACCGCGGCGCCTAGCAGATGTCCGCTGCGCAGGGCGTGGGCCAGGGCATTGATGTCCACCACCGTGCCGCGCGCGTTGTTGAGCAGGAAGCTGCCCTTTTTCATTGAGGCGAGTTGTGCCGCGCCGAACATATTGTCGGTTTCCCGTGTTTGCGGCACATGCAGGCTGACCACATCGGCCTGGGCCAGCAGATCATCCATCTTTTCGATCTGGCTGGCGTTGCCGTGCGGAAGCTTGTTCAGGATGTCATAATAGATCACCCGCATTCCCATCGCCTCGGCCAGCACGGAAAGCTGCGAGCCGATGTTGCCATAGCCGATGATGCCGAGCGTCTTGCCGCGCACTTCCCAGCTATTGGCGGAAGATTTGATCCAATCCCCGGCGTGGGCGGCGACGGATTTGGGGAAAATGCCGCGCATCAACATCACGATTTCGCCGATGGCCAATTCGGCCACCGAACGGGTGTTGGAAAAGGGTGCGTTGAACACGGGAATGCCGCGACGGGTGGCGGCTTCCAGATCGACCTGGTTGGTGCCGATGCAGAAACAACCGACCGCAAGCAGGCGATCGGCGGCGGCGAAGATTTCTTCGGTCAGATGCGTGCGGCTGCGAATGCCGATGATGTGGACACCCTTGACCGCCTTGAGCAGATGTTCGCGGTCCAGCGCCTTGGACAGCGACTTCACCGAGGAATAGCCCGCGGACGCGAATGCGGCGACGGCGCTTTCATGCACGCCTTCCAGCAGCAACACGCGGATCTTGTCTTTGGGCAAAGAGAGACGTTCGGTCATTGAAGGTGCCTTCCAACGCAAAAGAGGGTGTGCAGTTAGCGTATTGCGGGCGCGGCTAAAAGGGGGGCGAGGTGATATCAGCGTCCCGCAGGGTGCGAAGGAGCGGGGCGATCAAGGCGGGATTGGGAACGAAGCCGTGGTTTTGGGCCGCAATTACCTCGCGCGCGCCCAGCGCGTTGAGCAGCAGGAGTTGCCTTGCCGCGGTCAGATCAGCCGGAACCAGCGTTTGTTCGCGCAGCAATCCGGCTTCGATCAGGATGGCGCGGCGGGTTCCAGGCAAAGCGCCGCTGGCGGTGGGGGGGGTGAGCCAGCGGTGGCCATCGTGCAGCAGCAGGTTGGCGGCGCTGGCGCAGACGAGTACCCCGTCCGTGTTGAGCAGCAGAGCGTCGTCCGCGCCACGCGATTGGGCCTCGCGGCGGGCCAGCATCTGGTCGCCATAATTCAATGATTTCAGGCGTGAGAGCGGTGAATGTTGATTGCGGCGGGTGGTTTGGGCGATGATCAGCCGCGCCGGCGGCGAGGGGGACGCGGCTGGGGCGGTGGTGATGAGCAGAGTGGGTTGCAACGATGCCGGGCGTATCAGGCCACGGGGAGCCGGGCCCGCGCTGAGGGTGAGGCGGAGGCTGCCGCTGATGCAGGCGTTGGCTTGCAGTATGGCGGCGATGGCTTGGGGAATGTCGGGCGGCAGCGGAATTTCGAGTGTGGCGGCGCCTTGGTGCAGACGGGTCAGATGGCGGGCCTGGTGACAGGCTTTGCCATTGCTGACGCACATGGTTTCAAACAGCCCGTCGCCCAGCAAAAAGCCGCGGTCGGCGGGATCGATCCGGGCCGCATCGGCCGGTGTTATTTGACCATCGAGCCAGATATTCATGGTGACAGGTCTCCGCCCAGCAGCAGCGGCGCCAACTTGACCCGCATTTCCTCGTATTCCTGTGCCGGATCGCTTTCGGCCAGCACCGCGCCGCCGGCCTGGGCGACGATCTTGTCATGTCCGACCGCCAGACTGCGGATCACGATCGAGCTATCCATCGCGCCATCGAAGCCGATCCAGACCACGGCGCCGCAATAGGCGCCGCGTCTGGCGACCTCGGCCTCGTCGATGATTTCGATGGCGCGCAGTTTCGGCGCTCCGGTGATCGATCCGCCGGGAAATGTGGCGCGCAGCAGGTCGATCGGGCCGAGACCGGGCCGCAATTGCGCGGTGACCGACGACACCAGATGATGCACCGAGTGGAAATGTTCCACCCGGAACAATTCGGGGACCTTGACCGAGCCGATGCGGGCCACGCGCCCCAGATCATTGCGCATCAGATCGACGATCATCAGATTTTCGGCGCGATCCTTTTCGCTATTGGCCAGTTCCGCCGCCAGTTCAGCGTCGCGCATGGGATTGGCGTCGCGCGGCCGGGTGCCCTTGATCGGCCTTGTTTCCATTTGCCCGGAGCGCTCCAGCCGGATGAAATTTTCGGGCGAGGCGGAACAAAGCGCGGTGCCGTTGCCAAAGGCGAGATAAGCCCCGAACGGGTTGGGGCTGGCGGCGCGCAACGCCAGATGCAATTGCGCCGGGTGGAGGCCTGCCGGTCGTGGCGCGATATGGCGGGCGGTGAAATTGGCCTCGAACACATCTCCGGCGGCAATATAATCGCGCAGTTTCTGCACCCCGGCCTCATAGGCTGGTTGGGTCATTTCCGCCCGCCACGAAAGCGACGGCAAGGGCGGCAACGCCACGGCGGCCTGCGCCAGCCGCGCCCGGATGGCCTGGGTGCGCGGCCCTTCGCCGGGTGCGATCAGCCAGGCTTGCCCGGTTTGCCGATCGAATCCGATCACATATTCATAGAGGCCGAACGCCAAATCCGGCAGGCCCACGTCGTCGGTGTGGCGAAAATGCAAATTTTCCAGGGCCGCGGCAAGTTCGTAGCCCAGCAATCCCACCGCCCCGCCCATGAAAGGCAACGGGCCTTCGCGCGCGGGCGTGGACCGGGCGTGGCGGGCCAACAGCGCCTGAAGTTGCCCGAACGGATCCTGGTCCGCGCCCGCCCGCAAAATTTCGCTGGGATCCAGACACAGATAGCTGAATCGCCCGCGCGGATCATCCGCCGGCCCGCCGCTGTCCAACCAAACCAGCCACGGATCATCGGCAAATTGCGCGAACAATGCTTCCGGCGCATACCAGGGCAGAGATTCAATCAACAACGCACTTTCCCAACTCCTTGGCCGCGCATCGAAACGAACAAAAGCTTTTGGCTCCTTTTGTTGGAAAAAGACGACTCTTTAAAGCCTTTCTTTTCCAGAAAAGGAAGCGAGAGAGTTTTACGGAGCGATCCATAAGCGTGTTTCCGGCCCCTCGCCGCCGCCATATCGCATTGCACCACATTGACCCGGGCGGCAACGCGCCGTAAACCACAGATCGTTTGGTAACGAACTATCTTGGGGCAGGCGCGCGATGGAAGACATGCGGGATGCGATGTTGGTCGGGCGGGACAGTGAGGGCAAAACCGTGTTGCGCCCCACGTCTCCGCATTTGCAGATCTATCGCTGGAAAATCACGATGTTGCAGTCGATTCTGCATCGGGTGAGCGGATCGGCACTGGCGGCCGGCGCCCTGGTGCTGGTGACGTGGTTGGCGGCGGCGGCAAGCGCGCCCAGCGTGTTTGCGCAGGTGCAGTGGTGGATTGCCTCGCCCATCGGGCTGCTGGTGCTGTTCGGGTTCTCGCTGTCGCTGTTTTATCACATGGCCTCCGGGTTGCGCCATCTGGCGTGGGATGCCCTGTGGGGTTTTGAAAAACCGCAGTTCAACGCCACCTCGGCCTGGATTTTCGCGTTCGCCTTCGTCGCGACGGCCTTTGTGTGGGGCGTCGGTTTCTTTCTGGTGCAGGGCTAGGGGATCATGGCAATGCAAGACAAACATCCGCGCGTTCGCGTGATGCAGAGCCCGCTGGGCCGCGCGCGTGGACTTGGTTCGGCGCAAACGGGTTCGGGCACATGGCGTCTAGAGCGTGTCACCGCGGTGGCGTTGCTGCCGCTTTCGTTGTGGTTCGTTTATGTGGTGCTGCGTCTGGCGCACGCCGATTACGCCACCACCCGCGCCTTCGTCGGTGAAAAGATCCATGCGGTGCTGTTCCTGGCGCTGATCGGGTCGTTGTTCCCGCATCTGGCGTTGGGGTTGCGCGCGATCATCGAAGATTACGTGCGCGGCGAACTAACCAAATTTTTCTGTTTGTTCGCGGTGAATGCCGGGTGCGTGCTGCTTGCGCTCGTTGCTGCGATCTCTGTGCTGAAACTTGTGAGCTGAGGGCGTTCGGACCATGAATATGTTGAACAAGCCGTCACGCGGTGCCTATCAGATCATCGACCATACTTATGATGTGGTGGTGGTGGGCGCTGGCGGAGCGGGTCTTCGCGCTACCCTCGGCATGGGTGCGGCTGGGCTGAAAACCGCCTGTATCACCAAAGTGTTCCCCACCCGCAGCCACACCGTGGCGGCGCAAGGTGGCGTTGCCGCCTCGCTTGGCAACATGGGGGACGATAACTGGCGCTGGCATATGTACGACACCGTCAAAGGGTCGGACTGGCTGGGCGACCAGGATGCCATCGAATATATGTGCCGCGAGGCCGGGCCGGCCGTCTATGAATTGGAGCATTTCGGCGTGCCCTTTTCGCGCACCGAAGCCGGCACGATCTATCAGCGGCCGTTCGGCGGCCACATGAAGGACTTCGGCAAGACTCCGGTCGAACGCGCCTGCGCCGCCGCCGACCGCACCGGCCATGCCATTCTGCACACATTGTATCAGCAATGCCTGAAGCACGATGTGGAGTTTTTCGTCGAGTATTTCACGCTCGATCTGATCATGGATGAACAGGGCGTGTGCCGTGGCGTTACCGCCTGGTGCCTGGAGGATGGCACGATCCATCGTTTCCGCGCCCAGGTTGTGGTGCTGGCCACCGGCGGTTATGGCCGCGCGTTCCTGTCTTGCACCTCGGCCCACACCTGCACCGGCGACGGCAACGGCATGGTGATGCGCGCCGGACTCCCCGTGCAGGACCAAGAATTCGTTCAATTTCATCCCACCGGCATCTTTCCGGCGGGCTGTTTGCTGACCGAAGGCTGCCGCGGCGAAGGCGGTTACCTTACCAACAGCGAGGGCGAGCGTTTCATGGAACGCTATGCGCCTTCGGCCAAGGATCTGGCCAGCCGCGACGTGGTAAGCCGTTCCATGACGATGGAGATCAACGCCGGGCGCGGTTGCGGTCCGAACAAGGATCACATCCTGCTGCATCTGGAACATCTGGGCGCTGCCTTGTTGCATGAACGTCTGCCCGGTATTTCCGAAACATCGCGCGTGTTTGCCGGCATCGACGTCACCAAGGAACCCGTGCCCGTGCTGCCCACGGTGCATTACAACATGGGTGGCATCCCCACCAATGTGCACACCGAAGTGTTGCGCCCCACCGCCGAAAATCCCGACGCCATCGTGTTCGGCCTGATGGCCGTGGGCGAAGCGGCTTGCGTTTCGGTGCATGGCGCCAACCGCCTTGGCTGCAATTCGCTGCTTGATATCGTGGTGTTTGGCCGTGCCGCCGCACTCCGCGCCGCCCAGTTCGTGAAACCGGGGGCGACGCAGAAGCCGCTGCCGGCAACCGCGGGCGACGGGGCGCTGGAACGCCTGGATCGTCTTCGCCATGCCAATGGCGGCACCAAGGTGGCGGCGTTGCGCGATACGATGCAACGCACCATGCAAACTCATGCGGCGGTGTTCCGCACCAGCGAGAGCTTGTCTCAAGGGGTCGAGAAAGTTTTGGGCCTGTGGGGCGGTTTGCAGGATTTGCAAGTGTCCGATCGTTCGCTGGTCTGGAACAGCGATCTGATGGAAGCCCTGGAACTGGAAAATCTGTTGCCCAACGCCACCGCCACCATGGTCGGCGCCGAGGCACGTCACGAGAGCCGTGGCGCCCACGCGCATGATGATTTCCCCGAGCGCGATGACGTAAACTGGCACAAACACACGTTGGCCTGGGTTGAAGACGATGGCTCGACCACGCTGGGCTACCGCCCGGTGAAGATGCAGACGCTGACCGACGAAGCGCAGGTGATCCCACTTGCCAAGCGCGTGTATTAAGGAAGGAGCCGGAAAATGGTTGAATTATCCCTCCCCGCGAACAGCAAGGTCGGTCGCGGCAAAACTTACAAGGCAGCGCCCGGCGCCAAGCGTGTGAAGAATTTCAAGATCTATCGCTGGAGTCCCGACGATGGGAACAATCCGCGCATGGACACCTACGAGGTCGATCTGGACAAGGTCGGGCCGATGGTGCTCGACGCGCTGATCCATATCAAGAACGAGATCGACCCCACGCTTACGTTCCGCCGCTCGTGCCGCGAAGGCATCTGCGGCAGTTGCGCCATGAACATCGACGGCGACAACACGCTGGCGTGCTTGAAGCCGACCGACGATGTGAAGGGTGAAGTGGCTATCAACCCGCTGCCGCACATGGCGGTGGTCAAGGATCTGATCCCCGATCTGACCCAGGCTTATGCGCAATTGCGCTCGATCGAGCCCTGGATGAAATCCGATACCCCCCCGCCCGACGGCGAGCGTTTGCAAAGCAAGGAAGAGCGGGCGCTGCTCGACGGCATGTGGGAATGCATTTTGTGCTTCTGCTGCACCACTTCCTGCCCCAGCTATTGGTGGAACGGCGATCGTTATCTTGGCCCGGCGGTCTTGCTGGCGGCTTACCGCTGGATCGCCGACAGCCGTGACGAACATGCCGGTTCGCGTTTGGACGCGCTCGAAGATCCGTTCAAGCTGTATCGCTGCCACACCATCATGAACTGCACCCAAACCTGCCCCAAGGGTTTGAACCCGGCCAAGGCGATTGCCGAGATCAAAAAACTGCAGTTCGAACGCAAGGCCTGAGGCGCTGTTCAAAGGTAAAATCGATAATCTGTCCGATCGCGCGAAAGCCTGGTCGGACAGTTTGTTTGTGGACCATGCGATCTTGCGGCTTACCTGGCACAATTGGGCCGAGGTGATCCCGGGCCGCCTGTATCGCAGCAATCATCCCACGCCAGGTCAATTGGCACGCGCCAAACGGCGTTTCGGGCTGCGCAGCCTGGTCAATCTGCGGGGGCATCGCCAATGCGGATCCGATGCGCTTTCGCGTGAGGCGGCGGCAAAACTGGGGCTGATCCACATCGACATGGCGTTTGAAAGCCGGGGCGCGCCGCACAAGGATCGCATCCTGCGCTTTTACGATATTTATCAAAATCTCAGCTTTCCCGCCCTGATGCACTGCAAATCGGGCGCCGACCGGGCGGGCCTCGCGTCTGGATTGGCGTTGCTGTTCGAGGGTGGTTCGGCTGCTGACGCATTGGCGCATTTATCGTGGAAATATCTGCATTCCAGCAAAGCCCGCACCGGGATCCTGGATGCGTTTTTCCTGCGCTATCAGGCCGAAGCCGAAGGACGCATCAAATTTATCGATTGGGTGCGGAGCGAATATGACGAGGACAAGCTGCGGCGCGATTTCAAGGCGGATGGCCTGGCGAGTTTCATCACCGATCGGGTGTTGATGCGCGAGTAGGGTGAGGTTCGCGAGTGTTTTAAAATAAATTTACTAAAATCAATAAGCTAATATAAGTATCTTCTTTTTGTGAACAAAAAGAAGATACTTGTCTTCATTCAACTTACTGATTTAATTGATATTTATGTTAAACTAGTCCCCTAGTACATATGCTGCCCGCCATTGATCGAAAGCGTCGAGCCCGTCACGAAATCGGCGTCGTCGGCGGTCAGGAACACCACGCCGCGGGCGATATCTTCGGCGTGACCGAGGCGCCCCACGGGGATTCGGGCGACGATTTTGGCCAATACATCTTCCGGCACCGCGCGCACCATGTCGGTGTCCACGTAACCGGGGGCGATGGCGTTCACGGTGATGTTATAGCGTGCGCCTTCCTGGGCCAGGGCTTTGGTGAAGCCATGGATGCCCGATTTGGCGGCGGCGTAGTTCACCTGGCCATATTGTCCGGCTTGACCGTTGATCGAGCCGATGTTCACCACGCGGCCGAACTTGGCGGCGCGCATGCCGTCGAAGGTGAGTTTGCACATATTGAAGCAACTGCCGAGATTGGTGTCGAGCACCGCATCCCACATGTCGCGGGTCATGCGCGCCATGGTGGAATCGCGGGAGATGCCGGCATTATTGACCAGAATTTCGATCGGGCCGTATTGGGCCGCGATGGTTGCCGTGGCGGCTTTGCAGGCCTCGAAATCGCCGGCGTCGAATTTGATCGTTGGAATGCCGGTTTCGTCCTTGAAGGCTTCGGCGGCGGCTTCGTTGCCGGCGTAGCTGGCCACGACCATGCGGCCAGCCGCCTTCAGCGCGACGGAGATGGCGGCGCCGATGCCGCGCGTGCCACCGGTTACAAGTGCTATACGAGCCATGGTGAAGTCCTCCCAGGGTTTTTTGAAGATCGAAGGATTGCGAATTGGGGAAGGCAGAAGAATCTTCTTTTTGTGAACAGTCGAAGACCAGCGCAGCTAAAAAGAGGCAAAAATATTTTGATCGCTTTAGGCCGGTGGCAACGGCCCGAGGCTATAAGCCCCAGGCCCAATTGACAAAAGTTTTTTGCTGCTTTTTTTCAAAAAAAAGCAGACTTTTTCTTATCTTTCAACCGTCATCGCCACGCCCATGCCGCCGCCAATGCACAAGGTGGCAATGCCCTTGCGAACGTCGCGGCGACGCATTTCATGCAGCAGCGTGATCAGCACGCGCGCTCCCGAGGCGCCGATCGGGTGGCCGATGGCGATCGCACCGCCGTTCACGTTCACCTTCGACGGATCCCATCCCATATCCTTGTTCACCGCGCAGGCTTGGGCGGCAAAAGCTTCGTTGGCTTCGATCAGATCCAGATCCGCTACCGTCCAGCCGGCACGGGCCAGCGCCTTGCGCGAACTGGGGATCGGGCCGGTGCCCATCAACGCCGGATCGACGCCCGCCGTGGCGAACGAAACGATGCGCGCGAGCGGCGTGATGCCGCGTTTGGCGGCGGTGGATGCCGACATGACGACCAAAGCCGCGCCGCCGTCATTGATGCCGCTGGCGTTGCCTGCCGTCACGGTGCCGTCTTTGGCGAAAGCGGGACGCAGTTTGGCCATGCCCTCCAGGCTGGCATCGTGGCGGATGAATTCATCCTGATCGACGACCACATCGCCCTTGCGGCCTTTCACGGTGACGGCGACGATTTCATCCTTGAAGCGGCCTTCCTTTTGCGCCGCGGAAGCCTTGTGTTGCGACGCTACCGCGAGTGCATCCTGGTGTTCACGGGTGATCTGAAACGCCTTGGCGACATTTTCGGCGGTGGTGCCCATGTGGTAATTGTTGAATACATCCCACAGGCCGTCTTTGATCATGGTGTCGGTCAGGCTGCCGTCGCCCATGCGAATGCCATTGCGCAGGAACGCGGAATGGTGTGAGGCGCTCATATTTTCCTGACCGCCGGCGACCATGATTTCGGCTTGGCCGCTCATGATCTGCTGGGCGGCCAAGGCCACCGCGCGCAGACCCGATCCGCAAACCTGGTTGATGGTGAAGGCGGTCGAGGATTTTTCCAGCCCGGCCATGAGTGCGGCCTGACGGGCCGGGTTCTGGCCCTGACCGGCGGTGAGCACCTGTCCCATGATCAGTTCGTCCACTTCGGCGGGGGCAACTCCGGCGCGGATCAGTGCTTCGGTGATGGCGATGGCGCCCAGTTGATGGGCGGGAACCCCAGCAAGCGATCCGTTGAAGCTGCCAACCGGGGTGCGGGCGGCAGCGGCGATGACGATATCAGACATTTGTGCGGCTCTCCTGTGGCAGCGCGAAACCGGAATGGTCGGTTTCGGCGTTCTGCTAATATATTCGGACCCGCATATCATCACATTTTCCGCCGCCGAGAAATAGAGGCCGCGCGCGGCTTTGTGAGGCTGGAGAGCCAATTTGCGAATGGCTGCCATAGGTGCGTCTGCGCGCGCGATCCCACCACCATGCCGATATGCCCGGCGCGCGGTCGCAAAACCTGGGCGTCCGGGATCAGTCGGGTCAGCGGCAATGCCTGTTCGGCCGGCACGATCCGATCGCGTTCCGGTACGGCGATGATGCATGGCATGTGAATTTTGCATGGATCAACCGGCAACCCGGCGATGCGCCAGGCGGATTGCATGGGCCTGTTGGCGCCATACCAACCCTCCAGGGCTTCCGCCGCGATGGGGGAGGCCAAGGGCACGCCGTCGTTGACCCAATCTTCCAAGGCGACAAAATGCCGTGCCTCGGGCGAATGCTGATCCATCCGGCCGAATTTACGGTATTTGAGCGAGATTTGATCAGGGTCGAGCAAGCCGAACATCGCCTGCAAGGCATCGATCGGCAGGGTGCCGGTGATTTGCATGATTGGCTGCAGTGCCGGCAGCGTTTTCAATAATTTTTCGGCATGCGTGGCGTCCGGGGCGTGAAAATCCCAAGGTGTGGCGAGCAAAGCCAACGCCTGCACCAGATCGGGCCGCCGTTCGGCACAGGCCAGGGTTAGCAATCCGCCCATGCAATATCCGGCCAACACCACCCGCGCGCCCACGGCGATGATGGCGCGTTCCAACCGTCCGGCGATCACGTCGGTGAGGGTAAAGCTGCGTTCCGTTTCGCCCGGCCAACCCCAATCGAGCAACAAGGGGCGAAACCCCTGCGCCGCCAGATAGCGCAGAAAGGATCTGTCTTCGATCAGATCCAGAATATAGGCGCGGTTGACCAGCGACGGCACGAACAGAACCGGGGTGAATTGGTGATTTCGAGGGCCATAATCCAGCAGCCGCGATTCGCCTTCTTCCCATATCACCGGCGGATCGATCATATCGCGTTGGTAAGGGTGGCGGCGATAGGCGGCGATGCCGGCGATCAGCTCAGGGTTGGCGTTGAAGCTCGGCCAGTTTTCGTTCCAGTTCCGCGACCCGTTCGGCCAATCTTGCCAATTCAGCATCCCGTGCATCAGGTGCAGCAGCACCGGACGCGGGCCGCGACGACGCAACGGGCCCGGACTGTCGGGGCGTATCATATGACGATTTTTCCTGGCGCGCCGGGGCCAAATTTTGTGCCATGGATTGTGCCATGGATTGTGCCATCTGGCTCCAACTCGCCAAGCCGCGCTGGAATCCTTCCTGCACTTCCCGGTCGGTGGTCAAGGCCGCCATTTCGCTTTGCCATAGGGTGATCAGATCCTGCGCGTAAGCGGACAGGTCGGGCGAAGCGGCGCTTTTGGGCGCATCTTGCTCTGAATCTGTCATGTGTCATGCCCTTGGAACCGTGATCCACGCTGTCGTAGGCGCCGCTATAGCAGTTTGCTGCAAGAACTGCGACCGAAACATCATAAACCGCTTTTATCTGAACACTCCTGCTTTTACACTGCACTGCAAGAAATCCCGAGGAGTTGTTATGTCGCCGAACGAACACGTCCAATCCGGAAAAATCGACCCCAATCCGGTGGTGGTCAAAAAATACGCCAACCGGCGGCTCTATAACACCGAGACGTCGAGCTATATCACGCTGGAAAACCTTGCCGAGATGGTGCGCCGTGGCCGCGATTTCGTGGTCTATGATGCCAAAACCGGTGAAGAAGAT
>JAJZHU010000124.1 GCA_021798375.1 Pseudomonadota bacterium
CGATCTAACTTACGCATCGCGCGCCGGGAACCCCGCGACCATCGCCTGCAAACCAATCTCGAAACTTTTCTCGATATCGACCATCTCGGCCAAATATTCACGCAATGCGGCGTTCTGTTCATAGATCGACCAACCCAGCGCCAACGCAATCACCGAGGATTCATAAGTAAGCGCCAGATTGCGCGAAAGACCCGCCGCCAGCAGTGCCGCGATCAAAGCGGACTCGTGGTTGCCGTCACGCAACGGCGGCGCTATGGCGCAAAGCCGCGCGCCGTCGCGCTGGGCCAATAATGCGTGACGCAAAGACCGGCCGAAACACAACAGCCATTGCCGCCAAGCCAACCCCTCCGGCACCGCAACCAGCGCCTTGCCGTAAACCTCGGCCGCCATCAACGCGAACAGCGCGGCCTTGCTTTCCACGTGCCAATAAAGCGCCGGCGGCTGCACATTCAATAATTTGGCCAGTGCCCGCAAATTGAACCCGTCGAGCCCTTCCCGGTTCAACAACACCAGCGCCTGCGCCACGATTTGTGTTTGATCAATTTTCATTCCGCTCATTATGAACACATCAATCCGGCTTGACAATTTATCAGCGTTAAATGACTATGTAAAAAATTTAACAGCGTTAAATTATCTGAAAAAGGAACCAGGCGATGAGCGATTGGAACGAACAAGAAGCCCAACTGATCGAATGGCTGTCGGACATGGATGAAGACAACGCGTTTGAACTGGCCAAGCGCATGTTGCTGGAAGAACATGTGGATCCGCTGCGGGTGCTGGAATTGTGCCGCAGCGCCATGGACATCGTTGGCCAACGGTTTGAATCCGGCGATTATTTTCTGCCGGAATTGGTGCTGGCCGGCGAAATGCTTGATAACATCGGCGCCATTGCCAAGCCGCTGATCAAGACAGCACCTGGCGAGGAATCCAAGAAATTGGGCAAGGTGCTGATCGGCACGGTGCACGGCGATCTGCACGACATCGGCAAGAACATCGTGACCTTCATGTTGGACATCAACGGCTTCGACGTGAAAGACATTGGCATCGATGTGCCGGTGAAGGATTTTATCGCCGCCATCAATGATTATCAGCCCGATGTGGTGGCGCTTTCGGGATTCCTCACGCTCGCGTTCGAATCGATGAAGGAAACCATCACCGCCATCACCGCCGCGGGTATGCGCGACAAATTGAAGATCATGATCGGTGGCGGCCAGATCGACGAAACCGTGCGCGCCTATACCGGTGCCGATGCATTTGGGGTGAATGCGGTGGAAGCCGTGACCTTGAGCAAGAATTGGATGGGGGCCGCGGCGTGAGCGAGAGCAATATTACCGAGAGCGTGAACCCCAATCAGGCGGCGTTCGACAAGCGCCAACAGCGCATCATGGATTGCGTGGCGCTGAAGACCCCGGACCGGATGCCGGTGGCCATGTTTGCGACCTTCTGGCTGGCCAAATACGGCAACATCACCTGCAAGGAGTTGATGTATAATTATGAAGGCACCAAGGAGATCGCCACCCGCGCGGTGCTGGAATTCGAGCCGGACGGGGTGAGTCCCGGTCTTGCCGGCATCGCCATGGGCAACGCGCTGGAGGCCATCGATTTCAAGCAATTGCAATGGCCCGGCCACGGCGTGGACGACAACCAGCCGTTCCAATACCTCGACCGCGAGTATATGAAGGCCGAGGAATATGACGATTTCCTGTTCGATCCCACCGGTTACTATCTGCAAAAATATCTGCCGCGCGTCGCCGGCGTGTTCGAGGGATTCGAGGACCTGCCCAGCTTCCCCGGATTGCATTATGTGCGATTGGTCACCGGCATTCGCTCGTTCGCCAAACCCAGCGTGCGGCAGGCGTTCGAGCGCGTGGTGAAGGCGGCCGAGGAAGTTGATCGCATGATCAATCACAACATCGAATGGAACGAGAACATCGCCCGGTTGGGCTATCCGTTGATCAACGGCAGCAGTTCGGTTTCGCCTTATGATTTCGTCGCCGATTATTTCCGTGGCGCCACGGGAATGATGAAGGATCTGTTCCGGCATAAAGATAAATTGCTTCAATTATTGGATAAAGCCACAACTTTCCTGTTGAAGCAGACAATCACGGCCGCCAAGGCCGCCGGGCATCAGATCGTGATGATCCCGATCCACTGGGCGCCCGATGCGTTCATGTCGGGCAAGCAGTTCGAGACCTTCTGGTGGCCTCCGTTCCGCAAGATGATGATGGGCATGATCGACGCCGGTCTTACCCCGATGCCTTTGTGGGAAGCCGATTGTTCCAAGCGGCTGGAAATCATCAAGGATGTGCCGCCCGGCAAATGCATCTATTGGTTCGAACGCACCGACATGGTGAAGGCGTTCGAGGTGCTGGGCGATGTGGTGGCGTTGCGCGGCAATCTGTCGCCGTCGTTGATGACGACGGGCCAGCCGGCCGAGGTGGATGCCGCGGTGAAACATCTGGTGGACAACGTGTTCAACAAGGGCGGCAAGCTGATTTTGGATTGCGCCTTTGGTCTGCCCGATGAAACGCCGGTTGAGAACGTGCGCGCCATGTTCGACGCCGCACGCAAATACGCGGGGTAAGGCGATCATGACCAGGGCAGCAACGATAACGCCGTTTGTGGCGGGCGCAGAGATTCACATTCCGGTGGGTGTCTCGGCGGTGCGTACGCGTTATCGGGAGCGGGCCATGGAATTGGTGGCGGCGGAACGGTTGGGGCGGCATAGCAAAATGTCGTTCCGCATCGTCCCGCTGGATTTTCCGGCGACGGATTCCGGCGAATTATGGGTGAAAGGCGAGATGCTTTATGCGCCTCGTCTGTTGCCCGAATCCGGCAAATTGACCGCGCTGGCGTTTGGGGTTGGTACCCTGGGTGCCGAATTCGAACACCGCATCAGCACGCTGTTCGGTGAACGCAAGGCCAGTCTGGCCGTGGCGCTCGATTCCCTGGCCAATGAACTCCTGATGGATGTGTCGCGCCGCCTGCAAGATCGTATCCTGGCGGCGGCGCAAAAGCAGGGGCTCGATGTGTCGGGCGAGTTGCACGCGGGCGATCCCGGTTTGGATCTGTCGGCGCAAGGGCTGGTGTTGCGCATGGCCGAGGCCCACAGCGTCGGTGTGCATGTGTCGGCGGGGTTGTTGCTGAACCCGCTTAAATCTACCTCGGTGGTGTTTGGGGTCGGCGAGAATTTGCCGGCCGCCACCTGGTCGCGCTGCGACGAGTGCCGTTCGCGGCCCAAATGCGGCTTTGCCAAGCGGCGGGAATTGGAGGCTTTGGAAAAATTGGCCATGAACGCCGGGATCGCGCGATGAAGCATCAGCACCGGCTGCAATTCCCCGAACTGGACCGCGAGATCACCGCGGCATCCGGCGAGACGATTTTTCACGCGGCGCGGCGTGAGGGCGTGCGCATCGTCGGTGCTTGCGGTGGACGGGGAACCTGCGGCGCCTGTGCGGTGTTGGTGGTTGAAGGCCAGGTGAGCCGCGCCGAAAGCGAAACCGCCGATGTGGAAGAAAATCAGCAACACGTGGAAACAGGCACGCCGCGTCGCAAATGGATGCGCGCCTGTCAGGTGATTCCGCGCACCGATTGCGTGGTGAAGGTGGCGCCGCGTTCGCTGGCCCCGGTGGCGCGCGCCGATCGCGAAAAAGATGGCGCGGGCAAGGGCGAAATTCTGCCGCTTGAAGCCATGATCGTGGCGCGCGAGGTGACGCTGGCCGAGGCGACGCTTGCCGATACCACCGCCGATTTCGAGCGCGTGGCGCGGGCGCTCGATGTGCCGGTGGAAAGCCTCGATTGGGCGGCGGCGCGTGAGGTTTCGGGTTTGTTGCGCGCGCATGATTGGCAATTGCAGGCGCGGTTGCGCGGCACGGAAATGATGGGTTTCGCGGCGCCGAACGCGCCGCTGTTGGGGCTGGCGGTCGATCTGGGCACCACCAATGCGGCGGCGTTTCTGATCGATCTTGCCACCGGCGCGCGATTGGCCAGCCTGGGGATCGAAAATCCGCAAGCGGCGTGGGGGGCGGATCTGATCAGCCGGATCAATCATGCCATCACCAGCAAAGCCAACGCCGACGAACTGCAACACGCCGCCATTGTCGCGCTGAATGCGTTGGCGCATGATTTGTGTTTCGCCATCGGGGCCAAGACCGCCGACATCGTCGATGCCGCGGTGTGCGCCAATACGGCCATGCAGCATTTGCTGTTGGGCTTGCCGGTGCGTCAGTTGGGACGGGCGCCGTTTGTTGCCGTGGTGCGCCGTGGGCTTGATGTGGCGGCGCGCGATCTGGGCTTGGGTTTCGCCGCCGGAGCGCGGGTGCATTTCGCGCCCAATATCGGCGGCTTTGTCGGCGGCGATCATGTGACCGCCTTGCTCGCCACGCGCGATAGCTGGGCCGGGGCGACCACCTCGCTGGTGATGGATATCGGCACCAACACGGAAATTTCGCTGATTCACAAAGGCGAGATCATCTCGGCGTCAAGTCCGTCCGGTCCCGCGCTGGAAGGCGGGCATATCTCGTGCGGGATGCGGGCGGCTGATGGCGCCATCGAGCGGGTCGGCATCAACGCAGACGGCCGCATTGCCATCGCCACCATCGGCAATAAACCGGCCATCGGCCTGTGCGGTTCCGGGGTGCTCGATACCCTGGCCACCATGTTGCGGGCGGGGATTTTGGACAAGGGCGGGCGTCTTTCCGGGCAACATCCCGACACCGCCGATGTGGGCGGCAAACGGGCGGCGGTGCTCGCACCCGGCGTCACCTTTACCCAACATGACGTGCGCGCCGTGCAACTTGCCAAGGCGGCGATTCGCACCGCGGTGGAAATGCTGTTGCGCGAGATGGATCTGACGCAGGACGCCATCGAGCATTTCATCATCGCGGGCGCTTTCGGCGCCTATATCGACGTGCAAAGCGGCATCGAAATCGGGCTGTTTCCCGATTTGCCGCTGGATCGCTTTACCCAGGTGGGAAATGCGGCGGGCTTGGGGATCCGGCGTATGCTGGCCTCGAAAACGGCGCGGGCCGAGGCGGCGGAATTGGCGGCGCGTTGCCGTTATGTTGAACTCAGCACCAAAAGCGATTTCCAGAAACATTTTCTCCACAATATCGGCTTCGCCACGGTGCGGTACGATCTTGTTGGGCATCATCCAGCCAGACAATAAAACAAATCACGAAAGGACCAGGCCATGAGCAAAACTCACGGGTTTAACATCAAAATCATCGGCGAACGCATCAATCCGGGGTTTAAAAGCACCAAGGCTTTGTTTGACAACGAAGACCTTCCCGGGATTCAGGCGTTGGCGGTAAGACAAGCCGAGTCGGGCGCTTCTTATCTCAACGTCAATGTCGGCTCGCGCGCGATGACCGAGCCGGAGTTCATGGCGCGCGTCATTCGCGCCATCCAGGAAGTGGTGAGCCTGCCTCTGTCGTTCGATTTTCCCGCCAAAAATGTGCAGGAAATTTGCTTGAAGTCATACGACAAGGCCAAGGCGGGCGGCGCCGTGCCGATTGTCAATTCGATCACCGAACATCGCTGGGATTTGATGGAGCTTTACAAGGATTACGGCCCATTCAAAGTGGTGATGATGGCATCCGAGCGCGTCGAAGACGGCGTGGCGAAAAACAACCGGGACGCCGAGGAAATTTATTCCACCGCGCGGCGCTGCGCTTTGCGGTTGGTGCATGATTACGGCATGAAACTTGATGACATATTCGTCGATATGTCGGTGAGCGCGATCATCGCCGATACCACCGGGCTTAATCGCGGCACGTTGGACGCGGTAAAGATGATCGGCGAAGATCCCGCGCTCAAGGGCATTCATATGATGGGCGGGCTTTCCAATATCGGGCAGCAATTGCCGCCGAAAGCCGCGGATGGCTCGGATCTCAAGCACAAGCTGGAATGTGCGTTCCTCACCATCGCCTCGCCGCTTGGCTTTGATACGGTGCTGGGCACCCCTTGGCGCGGTTATCATCCGTTGCCGGAAGATGATTATGTGCTCACGGCTTATCGTAACTTCCTGGAAGCCAAGGGCAGCAATGCACTTCGCGCGGTCCGCAAACTTTACAAGGCATAACAGCGATGACCGAGCTTGTCATTCGGACGGAAAAATATTTCGACGGTGCGGTCTATCACAGCGGTGGGCCGTATCGCGTGATCATCAAAGATGGGGTGATACGTTCGGTGACGGCGGACAATGGGGCGGCGAGCGATCTCGTTACCCCGTTTCTGATGCCGGGATTGGTCGAAGCGCATTGCCATATTTTTCTCGATGGCGGCGAACTCGATTTTCAGAAACGCAACGCTTATTTCAAAGCCGATTTCCCGGCGATGAGGGAAGTGGCGCTGGCCAATCTCGATCGCAGCCGGGCGGCGGGCATCACGGTGATCCGCGATGCCGGAGATCGTTACGGTGTCAATCACGCCATGCGTGTGGCGCTCTCGAGCGACCCGCTGGCGCTGGCGCAATTGCGCTCGCCGGGACTGGGGGTGAGACGCCCTAAACGCTATGGCGCGTTCATGGCGCGCGAAGTGGTGGAAGCCAGCGATCTTCCCGCAATCATCGGCGAAATGGCGGCCACCGCCGACGACGTGAAGATCATCCTGACCGGCATCATCGATTTCGAGGCCGGTGGTGTGAAAGGCGAGCCGCAATTCAATGCCGAGGAATTGGCGGTGATCGTGGCCGCCGCTCACCAGCAAAACCGTAAGACCTTCGCCCATTGCTCGGGGCTGGATGGGCTTGAGGTGGCCGTCGCAGCCGGGGTCGATTCGATCGAACACGGGTTTTTCATGACGGAAGACATACTAAAGCAGATGGCCGACAAGGGCATCGCCTGGGTGCCCACCTTCTCGCCGGTGCATTTCCAATGGGCGCGGCCGGAACTGGTGCCATGGAATGCGCAAACCGTGGTCAATCTGCGCAAGATCCTCGATTCCCACGCCGAACATGTGGCGCTGGCGTTCAAACACGGCGTGCCGTTGGTGGCTGGATCGGACGCCGGATCGCAAGGCGTGGTGCACGGCACGGCGCTGATCGACGAATTGTTCCATTTCCTCGATGCAGGGTTGCCGATGGCCGAGGTGCTGATGAGCGCCACATCAAGACCGCGCCATTTGTGGGGGATGGCATCCGCCGATGTCGCCGTGGGCAACCAGGCGGATCTGGTGTTGTTGAATGGCTCGCCGTTTGAGAACGCCGAGGCGTTGCGCGGGGCGACGAAGGTGGTTCGGGGGATGGCGGTGGGGTAGCAGTCCGGTGGACCGCGTAGGGCGGGCATC
>JAJZHU010000003.1 GCA_021798375.1 Pseudomonadota bacterium
TGATTCTGTTCTTATCCATTGTCACATTCTCCTGATATTGCAGCATTACAATTATGATCGACTCTGGGAGCATAATCGCATCAGGAACGGGGAGGGAGGATCGGAAATTACTTATGACAAGATGGCTTTACTCTATTCGCCCCGCGCAATCCGAGCGATTTTAACGGCGATGTCCTCGGGCAAGAGCACGAAATCGATGCTGCCACTGGCCATTGCGCGGTCTGGCATTTCAGGAAGCGTGGCCGTGTTTGATTCAACCATCGTATTGCGACGTGACGGAAACCGTTACCAGCATCTTTTGAAAGGCATCGGTAGCACCCGTGAAGCTGCCGGCCACCGGCATTGCCTGGCTGATGTCGCGCGCGATGGCGACGGGAATCAGATTGGAACCGCCAAGGCTGCGATTGGTTGGATCGAAGGTGATCCAACCTCCACCGGGCACATAGACTTCCGCCCAGGCATGGGTCGATCCCGCGTCTTGCGATCCGACAAGGCTCTGGCTGGGATCATAAAGATAGCCCGAAACGATCCTGGCGCCAAAGCCGAGGACGCGCGCCGCCTCGACGAACAGAACCGCGAAATCGCGGCACGATCCATGGCCGAGATCCAGAGTTTCAAGCGGCGATTGGGTGCCGTCATCCTCGCGATATTGATACGATGATTCCGCAACTCCCGCGCTGAGATCTTTGAGCAACGAAAGCGTGTCGGTTGGATCGCCGCGGACGAACGCGCGCGCCCACTCGCGCAAGCGCCCATCGGGGTCTGGGTATTGTTGGAGCATCAGCGCGCCGAGATCGCTCCATTCGTCGAAGGAATATTGAAAGGGATAACAAATGGCCGACGCGGCGATCGGAAAAACCGGCCACATGACGGCACTGAGTTCAAGTTCCACCATGCTGTCGATGACCAAAGCATCCGTCGGAGTCTGAAAAATGGCCGTTGCGACGGCGTTGCTGAAAACATCCTGTGCCCAGGTGACGGTGGCCGCGGGCGTTATCGTGATCTCGGTCGAAATCAGGCGCAAATCGAAGCTCTCGCGCGGGCGGAGCATCAGGCGATGCGGCCCGAGACTGACCGGTTGGCTGTAATAATAGCTGGTCCGATGATGAATTTTAAGTCTGATCACAGCGAACTCCGCGGGCGGCAATGGGTGCGACCATACCAGCTTCCGTTGCCACAAGTGGAACTTCGGAAACTACCTAAACCTGGTAACGCTCATCGCGCGACAACACCGGAAGCGCGGGCTTTTCTTCCACCAACCCATGCCCCAACGCCACACGTTCATCGAACACGAAACAACCGCCGTGCCAGCGGCTTTGCGCGGCGGGGATTTCCTCCAGATATTTCAAAATGCCGCCCTTGAGGTGATAAACCTCGGCAAAACCTTGCGTCAGCATATAGGCACTTGCCTTTTCACAGCGAATGCCGCCGGTGCAGAACATGGCGATCTTGCGGTGACGCTCGGGCGATAGATTTTCAGCGACGAAGTTCTTGAATTCGCTGAAACGGCGGATCTTGGGGTCGATCGCCTGGTCGAACGTGCCGATGGCCACTTCGAAATCATTGCGCGTGTCCAACAGCACCATATCCGGATCGTCGAGCAGGGCGTTCCAATCCCGCGGCGCCACATAGGTGCCGACGATTTTGGTCGGATCGGCCTCGGGCGCCGCCAGCATGACGATCTCTTTTTTCAGGCGAATTTTCAGCCGGGCGAACGGCATTTCCCGGGCGGTGGAATATTTCAACTCGGGCCTGTCGAGCCGCCCGGCCAGATATTCCGGCCCGTTCAACGCCGCCACCAGTTGCACCAGCGCCCCATGGCTGCCGGCCAGCGTGCCGTTCACGCCCTCGGGGGCCAACAGCAAGGTGCCCTTGATGCCCAGCGACAGGCAAAGATCGCGGATCGGCGCCTGTTGCTCGCGGAAATCGGGCAGGGCGAAAAATTGATAAAGTGCGACGACCGAATATGGCATGGGGTGTTTTAGCTTGCGGGGCGGGATGAGAAAAGGGAGAAGAAGGAGTCTTCTTTTGAAAGAGCAACTCCCCTTCGCCTCGTTCTTGGTGTCCGCGGCGGGATTCGAACCCACGGCCCCAGGATTCATCCCACTTCGGCTTGCGCCGCCACGGCAAGCGCCGTGTTCGTGGTCTGGACTGTCCCTTCATCCTAGGTTCGCACCGCAAACCCGTAGACGCCGCCCGTCCAGTCTCTACACCTTCCCTGCAAGGGCGCAGGGCTTGGCTCGGGATTGGCTGGCGGCAAGCGCCATCAGCTTTCCCCGACTTTGAGCGGATCCGCCGTGCGGTTTCCCATCACGACGCCCAGTTTTGCAACAAGGAATCCTGTGCTCTATCCTACTGAGCTACGCGGACACAGAGCCTCCCCCCTATACAAGCCTCGACGCCATCAGGACAAGACGCCCCCATGCCAGATTCTTTGATAACGAATGCGCTTCATCAACGTCTGCTCACCCTGGATAGCCACGTCGACATCCCCTGGCCCGAGGCGGAAGACCCGTTTTTCCCCAGCCGCCGCTGCCTGGACATCCCCAAAATGCGCGAGGGCGGGCTGAAATCCGTCTGTCTGGCGGCCTATATCCCGCAAGGCGCCCGCACGCGCGAAGGCTTTGAGGCCGCCACCAGCCGCGCGATGGCGATGCTGGAAACGATCACCCGCATCGGCCGCAATCCCGAGGCACGGCTTGCCGCCTCGGTGACCGAGATCGAACAGGCCGCCGCCGAACATTGGCCGGCCATCATCCCGGTGATCGAAAATGGACACGCGATGGGCGAGGATCTGTCCAACATCGCCCGCTTCCGCGCCTTTGGCGTGCGTTACATCACCCTTACTCACAACGGCCACAATGCGCTGGCCGACAGCGCCGTGGCGCGCCGCGATCTGGGCGATGGCCCCAGCCTGCATGGCGGCCTGTCCGATCTGGGCCGCGCCGCCATCTTTGAGATGAACCGCCTGGGCATCGTGGTGGATGTTTCGCACACCGCGCGCACCGCCATGCTGGAAGCCATAAGGGTGTCGAAATTCCCCGTCGTCGCCAGCCATTCCTGCGTGCGCGCCCTGTGCGATCACCCGCGCAACCTGGACGACGAACAATTGGATGCGCTGGCCGCCAGCGGGGGCGTGATCCAGATCACCGCCGTGCCGTTTTTCGTGCAGCGCGGCGGATCGGTGGAAAACACCTCGCTTGAGAATTTCTGCAACCACATCGACCATGTGGTGCAACGCATCGGCATCGAGCATGTGGGGATCGGATCTGATTTCGATGGCGGCGGCGAATTATCCGATTGGCGCCATGCGGGGCAAAGCGTCAACGTGACGGCGGAGTTGGTAAGACGCGGCTATGACGAAGAGCAGATCGGAAAGATTTGGGGCGGGAATTTCAGGCGGGTGTTGAAGGCGTCGGAGTAGGGGGCAGTTTAGAATCAGTATATCCGAATAGATTTAACAAGATTAAGAAAGAGTATGCGTTTTTGAAAAAAGAAGACCTTCTCGTCAACTTAACCTGTCAATCTTACCTGTGCTCATTCCCGACATACCCTAATTCCCTCCAAAGATCCCGCGCAAAAACCCAGGCGTCAACGCCGACAATGGATTGACCGACACGCTGGGGTTATCATGCGGCCCGGTCATACTGAAATTCGCCGCCAGAAACCCGCCGCCCTTCTCGGCGCTGAATAATCCTCCCACCAGCGGCAGATTGCTCAGCGCATTGTTAAAGATATAGGCGGGGATGATCGTGCCGTGAAAATCCATCTGGCTGGTGGCCATATTATAGCTGCCGCGAAGGGTAAAGCCGATAGATGCGTTATTGGCGCGGCCATTTTCCAGCGTCAAAAGATTATTTTGGTAAACGAACGATGCTTTCAGGCTGTTGATTGCCAGGCCCGAGCCCTCGGCCATCGCAATCAGCCCATAACCCGTCATCGCCTGCAGCAATTTCGTGACGGCGGGCGCATTGGTCATGTGAAAATTATCGACGGTGATATTGCCCTTCAAAGGATGATACGGCTTGCTGTCGTCATAATTGCCATCCAACACCAAACTGCCGCCGCGCACATCCGACAGCGCATCCGTGGCGGCGAGCAGCGCGCCCGCGTCAACGGAGACGATGTGCAAATGACGGGAAGTGGCGCCCGGCTCGATCGTGATGGCAACCTGTTTTTGGGCCCCGAGCGAAATCCGCGCCGAACGGGTGATGCCTTGATCATTGTCATAGACGGCATCGAGGTGATCCATGGTTTTTCCATTGGCCAGCAGAGCATGATCGAACGCGGCATCCACCGTGTAATGCGGTCCGTGGTCTGCGTCATTGGTATCGTTATGACCGAATTGGCTTGAAAGATCGATGGTTTTGCCACGCAGCCGCACGCGATAGGGATCTTGCGGGCCGGCGGGAAAATTCACCGTTCCAACGATGTCGCTACGGCCCAGTTGCAGACGGCTGATGGCAATCGAGGCGATAAGTCCGTTCTTAGCACTTATCCTGCCGGCCAAATTCATGTCGGGCGCGGAAGCGTTCAGATTCGGCACATCGACGAGTTGCCCGGATTGGAAATTCAACGTCGCCGACACCTGACCCGCGCTGCCGATTTTTTTGGCCCAACCCAACTGAGGCGCCATCGAAGCATCGGCCAGATCGGCGGCAATCGACAAAGTTGCCCTGCCGGAACGCCACTGATCGTAACCAAGGTCGATCGTGATTTTGCCCTGATCCAGCAATCCCAGCGGATCATAGCCCGCGGCGGCAATTTCCGCCGGTGTGGCGATGCCGTGTACCGTGACGTGCTGCAAAAGCTGATTGGACGCACCGTCGCGGAAATCGGTGCTATAGGAAAGATCGCTGGGGATAGCAGCAAACTCACCTTTGCCAACCGCCTTCAGCCCATTGTTGTTGACCGTAAGATCGAGGGTGGCGTGATCCAGATCGTGCCCATCGGCCACCTGCCCCAGATGCACGCCGGTGCCATGCAGCGTGCCGTTGATAATGACTTGCTCCATCGGCACATCGCTGTTCAACGGCAGACTGATCCCCAGATGCGCGGTAATCGCACCCTCGGCCCCGGAAAATCCCAACGGGTGCTTGCTGAGCAAATTCAATTGCGGCACGGCGAGCAAAGTCAGCAGATCGGGCAGGTCGCCCTTGGCATCCAACGCCAACACCCCTTGCGGTTGCGCCGAGGTGATCGCCGAAATATCGAAACTGCCGGGACCGACGGCCAAGATCCCTTTTTGTCCATCTCCTTGTTGCCCATCGGCAATGGCGATAACGATATGTTCGGGGTCGAGCAACGACAGATTGGCATGCACATGGGTAACGGGCGGCACGTCTTTGATCCAACTGATGGTCAGGTCGTCGCCCTTGAACCCGCCCACGGCCTTGTCGAGCGTGAAGCCGCTGAAATCTGATGCGGCGTTAAAGCCCAGATTCAAATGCCAATCCCGCGCGCTGCCCGCCGTGATATTGTTGGTGACCCATTCCCGCGCGCCCGGCGCCGCACCCGCGGGCCAAATTTCCGCCAAATCGGCGAAATCGACCCGCGCCATATCCAGCGTCAATGCACCGGTGATGCCCGCGCTGTTGCGCGTGAACTGACCCGAGCCCAGCAAATGACTGATGGCGATGCCTTTCGGCGCGTCTTTGTCGGGAGCGGCGAGATCCAGCGCGAATTTTTCCAGCGTCGCCGCATGATCCGATCCGCTGATCACCGCGCTACCGCCCGCCACCGGCACCGATCCATCCGCCACCCCAATGCTGCCCGCACCCAGTTGCAGCGCGACGTGAAACTGCGTGGGGGTACCGTCGGCGGTCAATTCGGCACTGCTGACGATGCGCAAAGGCGCTTTCACGCCGGCCAGAAACGACAGCGAGGGCGCCGCCAACGCCAAATCGCTGGTCATCGCCGCCTGAGAGTTCAAATTCCACACCGAGCTGCCATCCATGCGGATCAAAGCCCCCGCCGTGATGCCCAGTTTGGTGGCGCCGTCCGCTCCCAATTCCAACGGCAGGGTGCTGGTGCCGCGCCAGCCTTGCGTGCCGCGGGTGAAATCCAGATCGGCGCCTTCGATGCGCCAGTTGCGCCCCATATTTTGCGCGGCGCTTTGATCGGTGATGCCGATACTGGCATCGTGCAAGCGCACCTCGCGCAGATCGGCAAGCGAACCCGTCGCACCGCCCAGCAAGCCCAAAGCGCGCAGACTCAAACTGGGGCTGCCGGGGTTGTTGGTCTGATCGACCAGACTGCCCAGATCGAACGTGATCGCGCCATCGAGTCCGCGGGTCACATGGATCAAGGTGCGATCGATGGTGATCACGCGCGGACGCAATTGGCCCAGCACCAACCGGCCGAGCGACAACGACACCGAGGCATCATCGATGCGCGCCAGAACATGCTCCTGATTATTCTGTTTTTGGTAGACCTCCAACCGCTGCACCCGCAGATACACCGGCTGATCGGATTTGCGCCAACCGGCCCAGGCCAGCATCACATGACCAACCCGGATCTTGGTCGCACCTTGATGATTCAACGAGGCAATCACCGGCACCGCCAAACGGTCCAGCGACAGCGGCCCATGCGACAGGCGCAACGTTAGACCGCCCAGCACCAGCAGCACCAGCACCACCAGCCCGATCCCCAAATCGGCCAGCACATGCGCCACATTGAAGGCATGACGCCCGACCGCTTGACTGGCGCGCCTCATCGCCCGCACCCTCCGTCATTATGGTCAAAAACTTTATGGTCAAAAAATTCTCTCTGCCCGCACAATGGCCCAATCCCGCCGATTCGCGCAGTGCCAAAATGTTGCTCGAACGCATCGCGGCGTCCAGCCCCGGCGGACGCCGGCTGACGCAACGCCCCGAAGGCCGGGCGGTGATCGAGGCGCTGGGCGGCAACAGCCCGTATCTGGCCGATCTGGCGGTGCAGGAGACCCACAGCCTGCGCGCCTTCGCCTTGTTCGGTCCCGACATCGTGTTCAACCACATCATGGCCAAACTGGCGCGCGCCGATCACCGGGCCCCGCGCGACGAGATCGCGCGGCGGGTGCGCGAGGCCAAACGCCGTGCGGCGCTGACCATTGCCCTGGCCGACATCGGCAATCTGTGGCCGCTGTCGCGCGTCACCGCGGCGCTGTCGGATCTGGCCGAGCAGTGCCTGGATTTGTGCGTGTCGCATTTGCTGCGGGCGGCGAATGATCATGGTCGCCTGCGTTTGCCCGATCCGGCCCATCCTTGGCAAGCCAGCGGTTTCACCGTGTTGGGCATGGGCAAACTTGGCGCCCGCGAATTGAATTATTCGTCGGACATCGATCTGATCCTGCTGTACGATCCCGAATCCTATCCCGCCTCCGACCGCGATACGCTGGCATCCGTGTTTACCCACATCGCCCGCGATCTGGTCACGTTGATGGAGCGGCGCGATCAAGACGGCTATGTGTTCCGCACCGATCTGCGGCTGCGCCCCGATCCTGCCTCCACCCCGCCGGCGATCAGTTTCCCCGCCGCCATCGCCTATTACGAAAGCATGGGGCAGAATTGGGAACGCGCCGCCATGATCAAGGCCCGGCCCCTGGCAGGCGACCGCCCCGCCGGGCTGCGTTTTCTGGATCAGATCAAACCGTTCGTTTGGCGACGTCATCTCGATTTTGCCGCCATCAATGATATTGCCGCGATGAAACGCCGCATCGATTTACACAAAGGCACCGCATTGGGGCGCGGTTCGGACCCAGTTTCGCGGCTTCTGGGGCATGATGTCAAACTTGGTGAAGGCGGCATACGCGAAATCGAGTTCATCGCGCAAACATTGCAATTGGTTTGGGGGGGGCGCGACCCCGGTTTGCGCGGACGCGAGACCGTGGCGACCTTGGCGCAACTTGCCGCCACCGACCACATAGGCGGCGATTCTGCCGAACAACTGACTGAATCCTATCGCTTTCTGCGCCGGGTGGAACATCGCTTGCAGATGATCAACGATCGCCAGACCCACCGCCTGCCCGCCGATGCCGCCGGCTTTGCTGCGCTTTCGCTATTTTTGGGTTTCGCCACGCCGCAAGCATTCGCCGCCGAATTGCTCGCGCATCTGGAACATGTGCGCGCCAGCCACATGGCGCTGTTCGCGGACATCAAACTGGATGCGCCCGACGAACGCATGTTGTTCCCCATCACCGGATTGGAACCCGATGCCAACACCGAGGCCCAGCTCGCGCAATTGGGATTCCATGAAACCGGCCGCATCGTCACCGCCGTTGGTCTTTGGCGCGCCGGTCATCCCCGATCGCTGCGCTCGGAACGCGCGCGCGAATTGCTGGATCAGCTTCTGCCCACGCTGCTGCGGGCGCTGGCGCGGCAGGCCGAGCCGGACCAGGCCTTTGCCCGCTTCGACCGATTGCTGTCGGCCCTGCCCTCGGGCGTGCAAATTCTCTCGTTGTTCCAGCATAATCGGCGCCTGATCGAACGTCTGGCGGTGGTACTGGGTGCGGCGCCCACGCTGTCGGATCATCTCGCCCGCGCGCCCCAGGCGCTGGAGGGGTTGCTGGCGCAGTCCGATCTCGATCCCAACCCGGCCGCAACATTGGCCGGCCCGACTTCGGACGCCGTGTTGCTCGAAGATTATATCGCCATCATCCGCCCGTTTCTGCGGGGCGAGGAATTTCGCCTGTCGCTGGCCACCATCGAAGGCCGCATCGATGTCGATCAAGCCGCCCAGGCCCGCACGGCGCTGGCCGATGCGGTGATGAAATCGCTGCTGGTCCCGGTGCAGAAAGACCATCAAGAACATTTTGGCGTCATCAACGGCGGCGGCTTTGCGGTGGTCGCCCTGGGCAAGGCAGGGGGCGGCGAAATGATGGCCGGGTCCGATCTGGATCTGATGCTGGTGTACGACCATGATCCCGAAGCCGAAGACAGCAGTGGCCCCAAACGGCTGGCCCCGGCATCCTATTTCAACCGTTTGGCGAACCGCTATGTGGCGGCCATGTCGGCACCAGGGCTGGAAGGTCCGCTGTATGCCATCGATATGCGGCTGCGGCCATCGGGCAACAAAGGGCCCGTCGCGGTGTCGCTGGGCGCCTTTCGCCATTATCACCAATCGGCGGCCTGGACATGGGAACGCATGGCGCTGAACCGCGCGCGCATCACCGCGGGGCCACCCGAACTGGTGGAAAAACTCTCGGCCGCACTGACCGAAGCCCTGACCCGTCCGGAAGACCCCGCCATTTTGTGCCGCGACGCCACCCATATGCGCGCACGGCTCGCGCGCGATCTGCCCCCCGCCGGGCCATGGGATGTGAAATTATGCACAGGCGGACTGATCGAGCTGGAATTCATCGTGCAGACGCTGCAACTGATCCATGCCCCGACAAACCCGGCGTTGCTGGCCCAGAACAGTTGCGAGGCATTGGACCGGCTGGCCGCCCATGGCGTTTTAAGCACCGAGGATCACAATTTATTGACCCGCGCCGATCGCAGCTTTCGCACCGTTCAAAGCGTGTTACGCTTGATGACGGTCGATCGATCACCACTTGTACTGCCCGCACCCGCGCTTGATGCGCTGAAACGCGACCTGGGCCCGGATGTTTCATCGCTGATCGCCTATCTGCGCGCCCGCGTGCGCGAATGTTTCACCCGCCTGGTCGGCAACCCTGAGGAGATTGTGCTGTGAAAATTCCCGATTTCTCGCTTCCCACCACCGGCGGCGGCCATGTTTCGCTGACATCGCTCGCTGGGAAGACATTCGTGCTGTATTTTTACCCCAAAGCCGACACCCCCGGCTGCACCCTGGAAGCCTGCGGCTTTCAAGAATCCCTGCCCAACTTCGCCCAACTCGGCGTGACGGTGATCGGCGTCTCCAAAGACGCCATGCCGGCCTTGGAAAAATTCGCCGCCAAATACGGGTTGAAATTCCCGCTCGCCTCCGCCGCCGATAGCGATCTGTGCGAAAAACTGGGTGTATGGAAAGAGAAAATGAATTACGGCAAGACCTATTGGGGCATCGAGCGCAGCACGTTTCTGGTGGGGCCGGATGGCGAAGTGTTGCGCGAATGGCGCAAGGTGAAGGTGGATGGACATGTGGAGGAAGTGGCGGCGGCGGTGAGGGGGTAAGGCAAGGGTCCTCTTTTTTGCAAAAAAAAGCAAAAAACTTTTGTCCGATCATTGGAAAATCGTCCCCCAATCCTTGCCTGCCACGACTTTCAGCTCACGGATCGGGCGACCATGCTCTAAAAACGGCATCCTTCGAGAGAGCCGCGTAATATCTAAATTAAACGCTATTTGTATTATTAGACAACCCATGAGAGAATGTTCCGGTCCGCCTGCCAGACATCATCCGACCGGCTTTAAACGGATCGATGCCTGTGTTCGCGGTGATGCAGGTTCGTTTCGTCATGGCTTTCTCATTTATTGGGTTTAGGGATGTTGACGCCACCGGATATCAATTTAGAGGAACTTGATGCGTGTGGCCTCTGGAAGGCCGCCGTCAAAACGACGACCGAACTTCTGAAAATCTTTCCATTTCCGGAATTTTTCAATTCCACCGCGGCGAACCTCGCCAAACTTTTGGGCGCCGACGGGGTTGCGCTGATCGTCTATGACGGGCCGGACCGGCTGAAATACAAATTATTCTATGGACTCGACCGCATCAAGCAGGAGTCCATCGTCAAATTCAGCTTTCCGGCCAGCAAGGGGACCGTGGGCCACGTGCTGACGTCGGGGCAATATTTATTCACTCAGGACTATCAGCACAGCGAAGACTCGATGCCGGAATTCGTCGATGCCGGGTTGCGCTCCAACCTGGTGCTCCCGCTTCCCGGCCCCAACGGGTTTATCGGCGCCATCGCCATCGCCTGGATCCATCGCCAGTCGGGTCCGCTGGAAGCCGCCAACCTCGCCATCGCCGAAATGTTCGCCGCCCTGGTCGGCGTATCCGTCTATCGTGAGGAATTGGAGCGCCAGCTTGAGGACAACTCGCTGACCGATCCATTAACCCGCTTGCCCAACCGAAGAATGCTGATGATGCGCCTCGCCAGTGCGCAAAGGCGGGCCTGCCGCAACCAATCGCTGATGGTGCTCGCCCTTCTCGATCTTGATGGCTTCAAGATTGTGAACGACCAGTTGGGCCACGCCGCCGGGGATCAAAAGCTGCTGGCAGTCGCGTCGGCGCTGCGCGGTGCCGTACGCGATATCGATATGATTGGCCGATTGGGTGGCGATGAATTCGTCGTCATTCTTGAGGATTTGATGTCACTTCATGAGGTGAAGACCATTCTGGACCGCATCGTGCGAGCCGTGGATCGTGACGCCAATCAAAATCAGGATTGCTATAAAGTAACCGCCAGTCTGGGCGCCACAATCTACCCGATCGATTTCAGCGAACCAGAGCTTCTTTTGAAACATGCCGATGACGCAATGTATGTTGCCAAAAGAATCGGAGGGAATCAATTTTATATCGCCTCCCGTGAAGACGCGGCCAAGGAGTGATGCGCCACCAGGTGATAGAAGATAAGCATCTTCTTTTTTGAAAAAAGAAGATGCTTCCTTTGGTTCAACTTCTCGCTAAACGATCCCGCCCAAACACAGATACTTCACTTCCAAGAAATCCTCGATTCCATATTTGGAACCTTCACGGCCCAGCCCGGATTCCTTGATGCCGCCGAATGGCGCCACTTCGGTGGAAATCAAACCTTCGTTAATGCCGACGATGCCATATTCCAACGCTTCCGCCACGCGGAACACGCGCGCCACATCGCGGCTATAGAAATACGCCGCCAAACCGAATTCGGTGTCGTTGGCCATATGCACCGCCTCCACTTCGGTTTTGAACCGGAACAGCGGCGCCACCGGGCCAAAAATTTCCTCGCGCGCCAGCAGCATCGAACTGTCGACATTGGTCAGGATCGTCGGCTCGAAAAAATTGCCGCCCAGCGCATGGCGGCTGCCGCCGGAAAGCACTTTGGCGCCCTTGCCGACCGCATCGGCGACATAGCTTTCCACCTTTTCGACGGCGTCCAGATTGATCAATGGACCAAGCGTGTTGTCGCTTTCAAAGCCGTTGCCGACCCGCAACGCGGCCACCGCCGCCGCCAGTTTGGCGGCGAAGGCATCATAAACGCCGTCTTGCACCAACAGCCGGTTGGCACAGACGCAAGTCTGTCCGGCGTTGCGATATTTGGATGCCATCGCGCCCTTGACCGCCAGATCGAGGTCCGCGTCGTCGAACACGATGAACGGCGCGTTGCCGCCCAGTTCCATCGAGCATTTTTTTACCGTGTCGGCGGCCTGCTTCATCAGCAATTTGCCGATTTCGGTCGAACCGGTGAAGGTGATCTTCTGCACGATGGGGCTGCTTGTCAAAGCGCCGCCAATACTGGAGGCCTTGCCGGTCACCACATTGAACACGCCCTTGGGCACGCCCGCCTGTTCAGCCAACGCCGCCAGGGCAAAGGCCGAATAGGGTGTTACCTGTGCGGGTTTGAGCACCATGGTGCAACCCGCGGCCAGCGCCGGCGCCACTTTGCGGGTAATCATCGCGCACGGGAAATTCCACGGCGTGATCGCGGCGCACACGCCGATCGGCTGCTTCATCACCAAAATACGTTTATCGACGCCGTGCGAAGGGATCAGATCGCCGTAAACCCGCTTGCCCTCTTCGCCGAACCATTCGATGAAACTGGCGCCATAGGCAATTTCGCCGCGCGCCTCGGCCAAGGGCTTGCCTTGCTCGGCGGTCAGGATGCGCGCCAGATCTTCCTGGTTCGCCATCACCAGATCGAACCATTTGCGCAGGATTTGCGCCCGTTCCTTGGCGGTTTTGCTCCTCCACGCCGGCAATGCCCGGCTGGCGGCCTCGATCGCGCGGTTTGTCTCGTCGGCGCCCATATAAGGCACGGTGCCAAGCTTTTCGCCGGTCGCGGGATTGAGGATATCGCTGGCCTTGCCGTTGTCGGCGTCGATCCAGGCGCCATCGACATAGGCCTGCTGCCTAAACAGAGCCTTGTTCTGCAACATGCTTAAAAAAGAGGCGTCGGCCATGGGAGGTGTCCTCGGTGATGGATTGGAGTGATGGTATGGTCGCGATCAGGTTCGATGGCAGCGTGATTGATCTGACCTAACCGACGTTCGCGCCGGTTTCAACAACCTTGGCGCATTTTATCGCATAATCCACGCCGCCCATAAATGCCCCGACATCGCGAGATAGTAGGCAACCAGATCGTTCGCGTGCCCCACACGCACCTTGGCGGCCCAATCCGGATTGGCGATCAACCCCAACGGTCGGTGCGGCGATTGGTATGATCCCAAAAAAACTGATCGATCAGATAGCCATGCGCCCCGATGCGCACTGCCGCCGCCGCCGCGCGGGCAAAAGCGGCGATGGTGCCGGCGACAGCCTCCTTTTTGAAAAAAGAAGATTCTTCTCTTAACATATAGATTTTATTTTATTATTCTAAAAACACGAGCTTTCACCCTACGGCGTCACCCAGGGACTTTTGATGTGATTTCCCGGCAGCACCGTCCAGACGGATTCCTGTTCGTGAATCTTGCCGTTCTTGATGTGATGCGCTTCCAGCATCGCCAATGAAACCGTGCCGGCGCCAGGCGGCGCGCAGGCCGGGCCGTAATAGGGAACATCGACGCATCGCGCCTTGGTGAAGGTGTGATATTGGGCAAACACAAACACCGTGCCGCGTTCCTCGTCGACCACCGAAACGCGCCGCCCGGTGATGCTGTCGGCGCCGTACATCCGGGTGTTGAATTGCGCACGGCAGCCCATTTCGCCGAAATCCGGCATCTTCTGCCCGGTGGGCGAGACCAGCGGATAGATCAGCGTTGGGTTGCCGGTGGTGGCGATGCCGTTTTCAATGCGATGACAATCGTCGGCAAAGGCCACGATCTCGCCGGTGCCGCCTTCGATGCCGTCGTAATAGGAATTGGCGATGGCGATCATGGTGGCGCGCGGCGAGCGCTCGAACGGCAGCAGAACTTCGCCGAACCCCGGCCGTGCGACGGTCAAATGCGCCGCGGCTCGCCCGAAATCCGGATTGATGGCGGCAAGATCATGCGGCACGATGGTCTCGATCTCGGTGATTTTGCGATCGACGATCTTCAACCGCAGACCGAACATAATGGCGTCGCTGGCGCCGGGCTGCTTGTAAACGCCCAAAAAGGCGGCCTCGCCGGCCACCGGATCGGCGCCGTAAATCCGATAGCCGCCGATTGCCCCCTTGCTTTGCCAGATCCCCTCGCCGAGCTTCAGCACCACATCGTTTTCGGTGTATTTCACCGCCGGCGCCACCGGCAATGATCTGTAATCATGGGCCGACAAGGCCGCGATATATTGATTGACGAACCCATCCAGACACGCCCGGTTGCAGGCATTGGCGGCTTCCGCCCGCGCCCCGCCCGCCACCGCACCCCCCACCGAAATGGCGGCGAACATGGCCACCCCATGCCCGAACTTCACCAACTTTCCCCGCATCAAAGCCTCTCCCCCGGTTGATCGCCGGCAATTCGAATGCCGCAGTTTGCTATGGGCTCATCATTTCTACAGACCCGCGATCGCCGCAAGCTGAAAAATCCCCAAGCGCGCACCGCCAGGGCGGCCGATACACACAGTTTCATTGATAAAATTCATCATGATACCTGATTATTATTGACACCCGGTTTCACCCGGTTCATCATCGAAAAAATGACAGATTAATTGTCATTGTAGCTGTGAAATGGTGCTGGGATGGAACCTCTTGATCGAGCCTGTGGGCGCGAACGGCGCCTGATGTTTTGTGCAAGCCTGGCGGCGGTGCCGTGATGGAGCGCTCCGCCGACGACATCGTGGCCATGATGCCCCGTGATGCCTTCATCGTCTGCGCGGGCTTGCCCGCGGCACCAAACGAACTGCTGCGCGCCATCTGCCGGCGTCTTCCGGAACTTGGCAGGCCCACCCTGTATTGCGGCGACTTGTCGGGCGAATTCGCGTTTCTAAACGAAGTCCCGCCGGAAAGTTACGGGCAGCTCAAATTGCTCATCGGCGGCGGTCCGGTCCCGGATGCGCCCCAGGCGAGCGTCGATCTGTCGCCTTTTTCCGTCTATGAAACCGAACAATTGATCGCCACCGGCCGTTGGCGGGTGGATGTCTGCCTCGTCACCGCCCGCCCGCCAGACGAGCGCGGGGAATTTGTCCTCAGCCCGCAAGTCGCTTGTCTGAAAACAGCCGCCGGCAAGGCGCGTCTGGTGTTTGCCGAGGTCGATGCAACGCTGCCCTTGCTTTGCGGCGACACACGCCTGGGCGCCGGCGCCGTCACCGCCTTTATCACCGTGAACAAACCCGCGACCGATGCCGCCCCGAGCAAGATTGGCGAGATCCATCACGCGATCGCACGGCGTGCCGCCGGACTGGTCCCCGATGGAGGCTGCATCCAGATCGGCATTGGCTCGCTCGCGGAAGCGGTGTTGTTGAATCTTGCGGGTCATCGCGATCTGGCCGTGCATTCCGGTTTCATCGGCGAAGGCGTGATGAGATTGATGCAAAAGGGTGTCGTCAACAACGCCCGCTATCCGTTGAGCCCCGGCAAGGTGGTGACGGGCGCGCTGCTGGGCGGACGGGAATTATATGAATTTGCTGATCGCAACGACCGCATCGAAATGCGATCCTTTTCGCATGTGAACAACCCCGCCGTTATCGCGCAGATCCCCAATTTCTTCGCCCTCAACTCGGCGACCGCCGTGGATCTGTTCGGCCAGGTCAACGCCGAGAGCATCGGCGGCAGGGTCAGATCCGGCGGCGGCGGGCAGATGGATTTCATGCCGGCGGCCCATGCCTCGCCGGAGGGCACCGCGGTGATCGCGCTGCAATCGACCACGGCGCGCGGCGCGGTGTCGCGGATTGTCGCACCGGGCGCGCTCGGTGGGCCCGCCACCTGTCATCGCAACTGGGTTGATTTCGTGGTTACCGAACACGGCGTGGCCGATCTGCGGGGCGTGGGTTTCCGGCAGCGCGCCGCCCGGATCATCGAAGTCGCCGACCCGAAATTCCGCGCCGAATTATCGGCTTCCTTGGACGGCGTGCTGGACGAACGCCGGCCCACACATGAAGGGGTGAAATAAGTGATTCCGAATTTCAAATCGCTGAGAGTCCTGGAGATCGGCACGGCTGTGTCTGTCCCGTGCATGGGCGCCGTCCTGTCCAATCTGGGCGCCGATGTGATCAAGATCGAAAGCCGCAAGAAACTCGACGGCAACCGGGTGCGCATCCGCAAGGGCGGCGCCGGCAGCGCCAGCGGCGGCCTCAATGAAGACGACAGTTTTCCGCTATGGCACGAATTCAACGGCGGCAAGCGCAGCGTGATGCTGAACCTCAAATCCGAGGTCAGCCGCGAACTGTTTGTCAAACTGATCAAGCAAAGCGATCTGTTCATCCAAAACTTCGCCCCCGGCTGGCTGGAACGGCTTGGGCTCGGCCCCCAAACCCTGCTGGAGCTTAATCCAAGGCTGGTGATGGTGTTCGCCAGCGGCTATGGACAGGATGGCCCCAAGGCGCAGCAGCGCGTCTATGCGCCGGTGATGACCGCGCTGGGCGGACAAGAGGCGCTGACCGGCGAGGAATCCGGTGAAGTGCAAGGCGCCATGCCGATCGCGTTCGGCGATTTCAACGCCGCCTTCAACGGCCTGCTTTCCCTTTTCAGCGCCCTATACCAACGCGAGACAACCGGACGCGGCTGCATGATCGACCTGTCGCAGATCGAGGCCGTGGTCTCGACTTTGGGCGAGGCGATCGTTGAGATGCAGGCCACCGGCAAGGTTCCCGTCCCGGTCGGCAATCGTTCGCTCTACCGGGCGCCGCACGGCATCTATCCCGCCGGCGGCGATGATCAATGGATCACGCTCAGCATCGGCTCGGACCCTGAATGGGAATCGCTGGTGGCGCTGGTGCGCGAGACTGATCCGGCATTGGGCGAAAAATGGGCTGTCGCTGCGTGGCAACACACCGATGGCCGCCTTAAAGACCGCACGCTTATCGACGCATTGGTGGCTGAATGGACCGGCAAATTCAGCCGCGACGAATTGCCGGCCAAGCTGCAGGCCGCGGGCCTGCGATCGGCGCCGGTTTACGAATCCGACGAGATGGAAAAAGACGACCATTTCCTGGCGCGCCGCTTCACGCATGATGTGCCGCATCCACGGCTTGGCGTGATGGCCGTCACCAGCACGCCATGGCTGTTTGAAGGATTTACGCCCGCAGCCGGAACGCCGGGTCCGCATCTGGGCCAAAGCAGCGTCGATGTGCTGACCACATTGGGCGGACTGAATGAAGAGCAAATCGGCCTTTACCAGAAGGAGGGGCATTTTGATTAAGCGTGAACAATCCTTGGCCAAAGTACGTGTGCTGGAATTGAGCACCGACGTTGGCGCGGCCTATTGCGGTCAATTATTGGCCAGCCTTGGCGCCGATGTGGTGCGGCTGGTCGAGGCCAGCCACGCCTATGCCATTCACACGGAAAGCCTTGGCGTCACACCCGAACTGTCAGCGGCGGAAATCAGCCTGGAGCGATCCAAGACGCGGCTTGTGCTTGATGGCAATCTTGCCGCGAAACGCGAACGCATCGCCAAATGTCTGCTCACCGCCGATGTTGTGGTAACCGACTATTCAGTGGATGAATTGCGGGCGCTTGGGCTGCATTGGGACGATGTACGCGCGCGGCACCCGCGCCTGATCTTTGCACGGGTGACGGTGTTTGGTTCGACCGGACCCAAGGCCGAATGGCAGGGCGGGGATCTGGAAGCACAAGCGTTCGCGGGCGTCGCCGGCCAGCTTGGTGCAGCCGACAAGGCGCCGATCTGCATGCCGTACAAAGCCGTATTGATGCATGGCGGCTTGCACGCCGCCGCCGCCATCGCCGGGGCACTGTTTCATCGCAGCCTGTCGGGCGAAGGAACCTTTATCGACATCAGCACCGCGCAAGCCATGGCCGCCGATGTACGCAATTACTCGCTGATGATGCGCTATTACGATCTGCCGCTAAAGCGGTCGGGACGGCGACCGCAGGGATCGCTGGGGCGCTATCCGACCGCGATTTTCCCTTGCAAGGACGGTTATGTCGTGATGACCGCGCGTTCCGGCGAGCAATACCACAATATGCTCGCCATGATGGGAAATCCCGCCTGGGCCCAGAACCCGCGTTATCAAAATGCTTATGGCATGGCAATGGAATATCCCGACGAGGTCGATGCCTTGGTGATCCCGTGGTTGATGCAATACACCCGCTCTGAATTGGTCGAAATGGGGATGCAACATCGCTTTCCCATCGGCCCGTTGCTGACCCTCGATGAAGTCGTGAAGGACGAGCAATTCCTGGCGCGCGATTTCTTTGAAGATATCGAAGTGGACGGCAAATCTTATCTACTTCCGGGAAGTCCGTCGGTAGTCGTGCGCGCCGCCGGGTAAAATCAGACCGACAATTTGAAGGAATAATCGACCATGGAATACGAACAAATCATCTATGAGAAAAAAGGGCAGATCGTCTATATCACGCTCAATCGCCCCGAGAAGCTGAATACCGTCACGCGCGAGATGTTCCAAAGCTGGGGACGCGCGATCACCGAGGCCGAGGAAGACGACGATGTCAAAGTGATTGTCTTCAAAGGGGCGGGACGCTGTTTCAGCGCCGGCGCGCCGCTGGACCAGGTCGGCTATGTCTATGGCATGAAGGAGCCGGTACCGGGCGAAAAACCCAAAAAAGTGCCGCAACGGGTCAAGATCAATTTCGATCGCAGCCTGTTTGTCGATTTCTTCCGCAAAGTGTTGCTGTGCCGGAAATTGACCGTGGTGCAAATGCACAAATACTGCCTGGGCGTGGCGTTCAGCATCGCCATGCATGCCGATCTGTTGATCGCCGACGAGGATTGCCAGGTTGGCCATGTGGAAGAACGGCTGGGACTCGCCGGGCACACCATCATGCCGATCATGGTCGCACGCTGCGGATTGACCAAGGCTTTGGATTTGTGCCTGACCGGCAAAATGATCTCGGCGAAACAGGCCGTGGAGTGGAACCTGATCAATCGGGCCGTGCCGATGGCGGATCTTGAATCGGAGGTGAACGCATTGGCGGAAGGCCTTGCGCTCTACCCGCGCGACGGCATCTCGCTTGCGAAAGTTACGCGCGAATTGCTTTATGAAACCATGGGCATCACGCGCGGCACCTTGGAACATGCCATCATGCACTCGTTCCAGACCAACCGGGTTTACGAACCCGACGAATATAATGCATTCAAGCAAAGACGGGACAAGGGCGTTAAAGGAATGGCGCACGAAAAGCACGATCTTTTTGCCGCTCTCGATAAGTAGCCGGAGTGCATGCAATGGATGCATCCAACCTGTTCGCCCGGAATTTTCTCGATGTAAGATACGAGGATCTTTCGAAAGAAGTTGTGGATATCACCAAAAGTGAAATTCTTGACACCTTGGGAGTGACCGCCGCGGGCCTTGGTCAGGCGGCGGCAAAACAAGTGTTGGAGATGGCGCGGGACTGGGGCGGAACCCCGCAAAGCAGCATCATCGGAACCCGTCTCAAGGTGCCGGCTCCCAACGCTGCCCAGGTCAACGCATCCATGGCACATGCGCGCGACTATGACGATGTTCACGAGGCCGCGGTCATGCATCCCGGCGTGATCGCGATTCCGGTAGCTCTGGCCATCGGGGAATTGGTGGGCGGGATGACGGGGAAGGAATTCATCACCGCCGTGGCGCTGGGCGCGGACATGATCTGCCGCCTGGGCCTGGCATCAAGACCTGGCGTGAGCCCCATCCACACCGGTTGGCACTACACCACGCTCTATGGCTATCCGACCGCCGCCCTGACCGCGGGCAAAATACTCGGTCTGGATGAAGAACAGATGATCGCCGCCTTCGGCATCGCCTATCATCAATGTAGCGGCAATTCTCAGTGCGTGACCGACGGCACGCTGACGAAACGGCTTGGGCCGGGCTTTGCGGTGCGCGGCGGCGTCACGGCGGCGCTGCTGGCGCAACGAGGCGTTACGGGGGCGCGGAATTCCCTGGAGGGCAAAAACGGCCTGTTTAATCAATATCATTTCGGCGAATACGACCGCAATATTCTCATACAGGATCTGGGACGGCATTTCGAGGGCATCAATGTTTCGCTGAAGCCCTATCCATGCTGCCGGGGTGTTCATGTATCGATCGACGCAGCCCTCGCGCTTTCGGCCAAATACAATATCGACGCCGCCGGCATCAAGGAAATCTCGATAATTACCGGGGCAGCCAATCATCAACTGCTGTGCACGCCGTTCGAAGCCAAGATCAAGCCGAGAAACCCGGTCGATGCGCAATTCAGCATCCCTTGGGGGGTGGCGACGGCACTGCTGCGGCGCCGCGTCGGTATGGAGGATTATTCCGCCGCCGCGGTCGCCGATCCCGAATTGCTGCGACTTGCCGCGAAAATCACCGCGACGGTGGATCCCGCACTCAGCAGCCCGATGGGAATTGAACCGGTTCTGTTGACGGTTGTGATGGACAATGGCGAATCCTTTCACCAACGGGTGGATCTTCCCAAGGGAACCCCGGGCCAACCCATTTCTATCGCCGACTCTGTCGGCAAATTCGCTGATTGTGTCTCATTCATCGGCATGGGCGGCGACAAAGTGAGGCAATCCATCGATATGGTTGACAGGCTGGAAAACCTGGAAGACGTGCGTAAATTGATCCAGCTGTTCACTTGTTGATCCCCAAGCGCCCAACGAAATTCAACACCGACGAGAACATGCGTTGTTCATCGACAGGGAGATTATTATGGCACCGAACGTAAAGAACCAAAAGATCGATGAGGGCGAATTTCTCAGGATGAGAGAGAAGGTTCTCGCCCAGTGGCCAACCGGCAAGGAGGTCGATCTGGATGAAGCCATCGAATATCAAAAGAAACTGCCGGATTCAAAAAACTATCTGAAAATAATGCAAAAGCTGCACGAGGAAGGCAGAACCGTCGCCTATCCGCGCGCGGGCACGGCCACGATCGAAGACAGCATCAGCCTGTATCGCAAACTGGAGGAAAGCCAGGTGCCGTTTCTTCTGGTGACAACAGACAGCTATACCCGCCAGCTTGAATTCAAGAAAGTAGAGGCTGCGATTGAAGAGACAAAAAAGACCGGCAAGAAGATCCTGAATGGTTTTCCCCTGATCAATCATGGCGTCAAGGGAATGCGACAGATCGTCGAGAGCGTGAATACCGGCGCTTTCAACCCCCGGATATCGCTCAAAGCCTATCCGCTGGGTTCGGAAATTGCCTTTGCCTCCGGCATGACGGGTGTATCCGCCGGTCCCTTCATTTCATGGGGCGCCTATGAGAAAAATTCCGATATCGCCGAGGCCATTGGCGCGTATCAATATATGCATCGGCTGATCGGATATTATGCCGACCGGGGCGTGAAAATTACCTGCGACAACCACGGCTGGATTCTGACCGGCGTCCAGCCGATGACGGTCAATCTGGCGACGACGATCGCGGAAGCGATGATGGAAGCCGAGCAGGGCGTGAAAAGCGTGGTGTCGTGCATTCACTTGATGGGCAACCTGGCCCAGGATCTTGCGTGGATTCGCGTGGCGCCTCGTTTGATGCGCGAATATCTCGACAGATACGGCTACGCCGATGTCATCATCGCCGGCACGCTGGCACAGCATACGCCCTTGTTCCCGATGCCCCAGGGCATGGGCGGGGCGTTTGCCTATACCGATTATTCGGCTCTGGTTGGCGCATTGGGAAAAGTGGAGGCTTGCTCGATCAGATCGATCGACGAGGCATTGGGGATTCCCACCGAGGAAAGTCACCAACTTACTTACGAATCGGTCAACTGGTTCTTTAACGTGATCCGGGGCCAGAAAATAGATCTGGAGATGAAGGAAATCGCGATCGAGGAAAGAATCGCCGAACTTGAAATTCGCGCCATTCTCGACAAGCTTTTGGAAATCGGCGACGGCGACATTGTCGTCGGCTGCATCAAGGGTGTGCATCTCGGCATCATCGATTCGTCCTTTAGCCCCAACAAGCAAGTCAAGGACAAGGTCATCGGCGTGAAGGATTGCCGGGGCGCCATTCGCTATGCGGAATTCGGCAATTTGCCTCTGCCCGAGGAAGTCAAGGAATTCCATCGCGAGAAGGTGGCGGAACGGGAAAGAGCCGATGGCACCAAGGCGGATTATGAGATGACCATCCGCGATTTCTGGGCATTCAACAAGGGGCAGCTCATCGGCAAGCCGGTCAGGGCTTAGAGCATGATCGCCGCGGGTTGAATAACACGTAGGCGTGAATCATGCGTAAAAACAAAAAGCTAGAGCAATTGCCATCGCTTGCTCCCGGCAGGCGCCATTCAGTCGAGAGGACCACGAAAATGAAAAAACCGACCGTCATCACGGGAACTGTTGGAAACGATGCGCATGTTATCGGCACCAAGATATTATCGCGTGCGCTGCGCGAGGCCGGATTCAACGTTGTTGAACTGGGCATCCTGACCCCGACCGACGAATTTATCAAGGCCGCCATCGAAACCGACGCCGACGCCATTCTGATGAGTTCGCTTTATGGCATGGCCGAACTGGACGTGACCGGCTTCAAGGAGAAATGCATCGAGGCGGGCCTTGACGACGTTTTGCTTTACATCGGCGGCATACTTGGCGTAGGGCGACGCGATGCCAAGGAAGATGAAGAAAAATTCAAGAAACTTGGCTTCGACCGCGTCTTTCCGCCCGAGACCGAACTGAAACTTGCGATCGGGGATCTTTGGGCGGATCTAAAGGCCAAAGGCAAGGTCTGATGCGATGAACGCCAACGTTCTTCTGATCGATCTAGGCAGCACCAATACAAAATTGGTGGCGGTCGATATCAATCGGAAAATGATTGTCGCCACCGCCAAGGCGTTCACGACCGTCGGCACGGATGTCACCATTGGGCTTGAAAACGCTTTGGCGGCACTGCGATCGCAAATCGGCGATATAGGCCGGGCGGAGATGATTGCATGCAGCAGTGCCGCCGGCGGACTGCGCATGGTGTCGGTCGGCCTGGTGCCCCAACTCAGCTCCGAGGCGGCAAGAAGGGCCGCATTGGGCGCGGGCGCCAAGATCGTCGGGCATTTCAGCAACCGCCTCACTCCCGCCGAGATGGAAAAAATCCTGGGGCTTCGGCCGGATATTATTCTTCTGGCCGGAGGAACCGATGGTGGCAACGAGAATGTCATTATTCACAATGCCGGTCTGCTGGCCAGAGCTTGTTTATCGGCGCCCATTGTGGTGGCCGGAAACAAATGCGCCGGCGACGAGATTGCACGGCTTCTTAAAGCGGGCGGCAAAAATTTTCATCTGGTCGATAACGTCATGCCGGAAATCGGCCGGCTGGAAGTCGAGCCCTGCCGCAACGCGATACGCAACGTGTTCATTGAAAACATCGTCCATGCCAAGGGTCTCGACAAGGCGAAAAAGCTGGTGGGCAACATCATAATGGCCACGCCGGTGGCGGTATTGAATGCCGCCACCATTCTCAGCACCGGGTATCATGGCGAGGCGGGCGTTGGCGATCTGATCGTGGCCGATGTCGGCGGCGCCACCACAGACATTTATTCCATCGCCAAGGGTGCGCCCGCCGGCGGCGCCGTAAGTGTCAGAGGTCTGCCCGAACCATTCGCCAAACGAACCGTCGAGGGCGATCTTGGGGTACGGCATAACATCGACACCCTGATCGAACTTTGCCGCGGGCACGGGTTGGAACCCGACGACGATATTCTCGCGGCGTTCCGCGCCGATCCCGGCCGGGTGCCGATGAACGAGAGGGAAATGCGCGTCGATACCGAACTTGCGCGCATGGCTGTGGAAACATCCTTTGAACGGCATGTGGGAAAGCTGGAGACCGTATATGGTCCGCACGGCGAAATGCTCGTGCAGACCGGCAAGGATTTAAGCCAGGTGACCAAAATAATCGGCACCGGCGGCCCCATTATCTACAGTTCCCGCCCTGGTATGGTGCTGGGTAGCATATTGGCCAATACCGGCGATAGAAGTTTTCTGAAGCCCGTTCGCGCGGAGCTGTATCTCGACGAACAATACATCATGTATGCGATGGGCCTGCTGGCCCAATCCGAGCCCAAAATAGCCCTGACCATCATGAAAAATGGAATGAAACAGCTCTGAGATCCTTCTCGCGCCACGCCACGCCCTTTCGTCGGGTCGCTTGACGTATCGGCAGTGATACTGATAACATTATCAAACTTGCATCCGTAAGCGGCATCTGAAAATAGCCGCACGTTAAGGATTGCGACATGCGTCGGGTCCGAAGGAAATGTACACAGGAGGAAAGGCAATGTTCTTTTCTACCAAAGCCATTGAACAGGCTTGCCGGCAGGATGCGTGGCTGGGCGCGTTGGCGACGTATTTTGGCGTCTTCAAAGCCGACTTCGGCTCCGGTCCGTTTGATGGCAGCATAGAATCGCGGGAGATCGGAATCTTCAGGGGTCTGCGCATCCGCAATCCCCTAACCAGGAAAGCCCAGCAATTATCACCCGAGGCCAATCGCGGCGTGCGTGAACAATACAGCATTGTTCTACAAGTTTCCGGCCATAGCCAGATCGAACAAGCTGGCCGCACGGTGACGATGTTCCCCGGAAATATCACGATTATCGATTTGGCGCTTCCAAGCGCATTCTCCTGCGCGCTGCGGAGTTCGACATTCGTGGTGCATATCCCCAAGCAATTGCTCGACAATCGGGGCGTGTGCTGGCAATCCCATGTGGCGAAGCCATGTTCGGTGTCAACCGCATCGCTGCTGCAATCGTTGATCTTTGCATCGTTCGAGCAACCCCTTGCCTTGGGGCCGTCTCAATCGCGGGCGACCAGCGACGCCATCATCGATCTGTTCATCGCGGGCTATCTCGACGAATGCGATGCCGCAAATGCGGTCGATCCATCTCGCGCGTCGCCGGCGTTGTTGAAATCGATCCAGGCCTATATCATCAACCATCTCCACGACGATACGCTGTCGCCCGCGGCTATCGCGAAATCGCATTATATTTCGGAACGGCAATTGCATCGTCTGTTCGAGCCCTCGGGACTAAGCGTCTGCCGTTGGATCAGGCAAGCCAGGTTGGACCGCTGCGCCATGGAACTGCGCGACAGCGCCAGGAAGGATCGCACGATCACCGAAATCGCCTTTGGCCAGGGCTTTAACGATTCCGCCCATTTCAGCCGCGCATTCCGCGATGAATTCAATCAGACGCCGCGCGAATATCGCGCTTTGGCCGCCCGCGCCCGCTTGCCTGCCCGCGAACACCGCGCGGCCTAATCCATAACGCCGGCCTGGCGGGCCGGCTCGGCGGTGATAGACAAAAGTTTGGCGCGCGGATGCCATCGCTGAACCTGTTTGGCCGAATATCATGCTTCGCAACGGAGCAATCGGCCGCCTGTGCTCCAAGATCCCACCCACGAGGATTCGGAGTTTCTTATGCAGCGCTATCAAATGTTGATCGACGGTAAATGGGTGGACGCCATTTCCGGTAGCAGCTTCGAGACAACAAACCCCTACACCGGCAAAGCATGGGCAACCATCCCCCGCGCCGGCGAAGCAGATGCGGACCTTGCCGTGCGCGCCGCCCATCGGGCGCTGACCAGCGGCCCATGGGCCACCATGTCGGCCACCGGGCGCGGTGCCTTGTTGCGCAAATTGGCCGATATACTCACAGAAGAAGCCGCATCGCTGGCCGAGATCGACGTTCGCGACAACGGCAAGCTTTTGGTGGAGACCATCGGTGCTTTGCGCTATGCGCCGCAATTTTACTATTTCGCGGCGGGTCTTGCCGACAAAAGCGACGGTTCGGTTCTGCCGCTGGATCGTCCGGGCATATTCGCCTATACCCGCAAGGAACCGATCGGCGTTGTCGTTGGCATCACGCCGTGGAATTCACCGCTGCTGATCGCCGCCAGCAAAATCTCGATGGCACTGGCGGCCGGCTGCACCTTTGTGCTGAAACCATCGGAACACACCTCCGCGTCTTCGCTGGAACTGGCCCGCATCTTTGAACGCGCCGGATTTCCGCCCGGCGTATTCAATGTCGTAACGGGCTTTGGCAATGAAGTCGGCGACCCGCTGGTGCGCCACCCGCTGGTGGCCAAAGTCACCCTCACCGGGGGCGAGATCACCGGCCGCAGAATCAACGAACTCGCGGCAGCCGATTTCAAATCCGTCGATCTGGAATTGGGCGGAAAATCCCCCAACATCGTATTCCCCGACGCCAATCTCGCCGACGCCGTGAACAGCGTGGCCTCCGGGATCTTCTCGGCCTCCGGGCAAAGCTGCATCGCCGGTTCGCGGTTGTTGCTGGAAGACAGCATTCACGATGCGTTCGTGGAGAGACTCCTCGCGTCCGTTCGCAACCTCAAGCTCGGCGATCCGCTCGATCCCACGGTTCAGATCGGGCCGGTCACAACCCGCCCGCAGTACGAGCGAATTCTGGGCCTTATCAACGGGGCCAAGGCCGAAGGCGCCACCTGTGTTCTCGGCGGCGAAGCGCTGCCGGGCGATGGGCTTTTTGTGAAACCCACGATTTTCATCGATGTGCGCCCCAACATGCAGATCGCCCAAGAGGAAGTCTTCGGTCCCGTGCTGTCGGTCATCCGCTTCAAGGACGAGGAAGAGGCGCTCGCCATCGCCAACGGCACCCGCTATGGGCTTGGCGCAGGGGTGTGGACCGGCGACATGGCGCGCGCATTCAGAATGAGCGCCCGCATCCAGGCCGGAACCGTGTGGATCAATATGTATCGCACCATCAGTTTTATGACCCCGTTCGGTGGATACAAGCACAGCGGAATCGGCCGCGAGAACGGCGCCGAGGCGATCAGAAGTTTCCAGCAAACCAAGACGATCATGCTGAACCATGCGGCGGTGATCCCCACCAGCGTCAATAATCGTCTTGAATGATCGGCCCCGCCGTGAAGAACCGGCTTGATCGATAGGTCAAGCCGGCGCATCAAGTAAAATTATAAAAGCCATATGAAAGTAATCTTCTTTTTGTGAACAAAAGGAAGCAAAAAAACTTTGTTCGATTGGTTCCTTGCCGGCCTGACTTCACTGCCAGTAGATCATATCGGCCTCTTCGTCGGGTGCGGCAATCTTCTGCTGATATGCTCGAATACTGCTGACAAGCTGGATCAGGATCGAATTTAATTGCTCCCGCGTTGGTCCGTTCATGCCCGACAGCAGTTCAGCCTCGGTCTTGCCGAACGCCGCCTTGGAACCGTTCAACTTCTCCAGCCCATCGGGCGAGACACGCAGCTTGAGAGATCGCCGATTCTGCGCGTTGACCTCGCGCAAAATCAAACCTTGCGCGATCAGCGATGCGATATGCACATTGATCGACTGCGGCGCAATATGCAGCCACTTGGCAAGCTGCGCTGCCGACACACCTTCGTTGCGCGCCACCAGACTCAAGACAATGGCTGCGCCAGGCGTAAGGCCAAGCCCTTGTGTGGCTGCTCCCAAAAGGTCGCGATACCCCAAATAAGCATGGTGCAACAGATAGATCGTGCTCGCATTGGCCAGGTTGGATGGCAACACCGACGATCCGGCGGCAGAACGCGGCTTTTTAGAAACTTTCTTGACCACCAAATTTTCCTTCTGCGGCGGATGCGAGCGTAGCAATCCAGAATCCACACTTAGAGCACGTTCGGATCACGTTGAACCATATACGTGCGACGAACGTGCTCTAGCTTTTTGTTTTTACGCATGATTCACGCCTACGTGTTATTCAACCTGCGGCGATCACGCTCTAGAGCACATTCGGATCACGTTGAACCATATACGTGCTGCGAACGTGCTCTAGCCTTCGCACCCTAACCCGTAAACCCGCCGCCCGCGATCAACACCTCGCCAGAGATATAATTGGCTTCCGGCAAACACAACAGATAGACGGCGCCGGCGGCTTCCT